>NZ_PCZU01000020.1:26641-53536 GCF_002887785.1 Rhodococcus sp. ENV425 | reverse complement strand
CGGCTACGACCCCGAGATCGTCCAGCAGCTGGGTGGGCACTCGCTGCGAGCCGGGTTCGTCACCCAGGCCTTCCGGAACGGCGCCTCCGCGCACGCGATCATGCGCCAGACCGGACACACCACCCCCGCCATGCTCGAAACCTATGCCCGCGAACACGCACCCCTCCTCGGGAACGCCGTCACCAACCTGGGCTTGTAGGGATGGGTGCAGTTACAGAGCGACGCAACGAATCCGGCGAAACAGGACCTGGTCTGCGGGTCCCGGCGCGGTACCGGCACGACTGGGCGCTGTTCGCCGACTGGTGCACCGCCACCGACCACCGGCCCATCCCCGCCACCCCCGACGCGCTGGCGCTGTTCCTCCGCGAGCACCCGGCGGCGCCCGCGACCTTGCGGCGGCGGGTGTCGGCGATCAACACCGTCCATGCCCGCCACGGCCACCCGGCGCCCGGCCGCAGCGAGTCCGTCCGGTGCCGGCTGGATGCCGTCCGCGCCGCCCGGCTCGATCGGCTCGCCCCGCTCCTGCTGCGAAAGGCAGCGGAGCTGCCGGCCATCGGCTGGCCGAGCGGGCTGTTCGGCCGCCGCGACGCGCTCCTGCTCGTCCTCGCCGCGACCGGGATGCCGTTCGCGCAGCTGTCCCGGCTGCGCCGCGGCGATGTCACCGTCGACGCCGGCACCCTCGTCGCCACCACCGACGGCGGGGAACGGTTCCGTCTGGCACCGGAGCCCGGCACCGGCGCGAGCGCGGCGGTGGGGGTGTACCGCAGGTGGGCCGAGGTCCAGGCATTCCTGGACGCGTATCCGAACACCGACCTGCTCGCGCAGCACCTGACCGACCCGGTCGAGGTGGAGCAGGGCGTGCTCACCGACCGGCAGGCCCGGCAACCCCTGTTGTCCCCGATCGACCGCTGGGGACACCTGCCTCTGATACCGCAACCGATGACGGCCCAGTCCGTCGCTGCGCTGGTCCGCGACCACCTGGCCGGCCGAGTCCCGGCCCGCACCCCCCTGCCCCTGCGCAAGCCGGGGGAGCGGGACGACGCTTCGCACCTCTCGCTCGACACTGAGATAGAGCTCGATCCGCACTACTACGAACGGGGTATTGCAGCCCGCCGCCACGCCCGCGCTAGCCTCAACGGTCTCACCGATGTCGTCGGCGAGATCGAAGCCCGCGCCGACGCGCTGCTCGAGGAGCTGCTCACCGTGCTGGACGGGCTGTGATCGGCCGCTCTTCTGCTGATTCCGGCCAGGGACCGTGGGGTGGAGGTGGCTGCGGCACAGTTCGGCTGTTCCTGTACTAGCGCAACTTCGATTTGGCCGTCACCGGACAGGTGTTCGACCGGCGGTCCTGGCCAATTCTCATGCCTACTCTCACATCACCTTATCGCCACACAGGTCGCAACCCGGATCCCGGCGATGCTTGATGAGGTTCGTCACGCGGTTTCGGGGAAACACATAAACGTCGAGATGGTCGGCTTCCTCCTCGTGTAGCTGAGTTATGGTGAGCATGAAGTCAGTGACCGCTTGACTGGCTGTCATGGCGTTTAAAGAGATCACACTGGCGGCCGGGACGCCTTCCACATATCGGGCAGCATCGCGCTCGAGCTCCGGATGCATGTCGATGGCCAACTCGGTTGAATCGATGAGATTGTTGCACCACATGCACCCTTCTCCGGGGATGAGCAGTCGCGTTGCGACATGCACCCGACCGATGGCACCATCGCCAGCCACAGGAATCTTGACACCTAGTTGAGTCCCAGGGATCAAGTACTCCTCAACCAAGGTTGTGACCACATGCCGAGCTGCGTGGCTGTCGGCGGCGAGAAATATCCAGTCGCACTGGGCGACTGCGGCCCATGCCACGGGGCTTTCGATGCGAGACCTGAGCGGCAACGCATAGATGTTCGGGTTGGCGCGTCGGGCGTTGCGTACGCCCAGCTCAACCTTCGCAGTTCCTATGTCGGATACGTCGGCTCCCACTAGGCGTGGGACGTTAGATTCCTCAATGAGCTCGGGTTCGACCAAGACCAGGCTGCCAACTCCCAGCCGAGCCAGCATTTCTGTGAGAAGGCTGCCGACGCCGCCCTGGCCGATGACCGCAATTCGCATCTTGCGGAAACACTCTTGCCCCGCGTCTCCGAACAGCCGCGCCTGACGGTCGTACTGCGCGTCACTGACGCTGGTTGGGGCCGGCTTGGGACGCAACCGCATGAAGTTCCCGCTCGGGACGACGACCTCCGCCAAAGATGTCCGAGTTCCATCGGAGAGCCAGAGGTCACCTGCCGCGGCATACGGCGTGCATACGACTCCGCCGACAGGCTGGCCGGTGATCTGACGAAGCGCCGGGTAGCCTCGGCGGTGGCTGGCCAGGTCCACCCCAGAAAACTCGACTTGAGTGGTCCCGCGGTGATTGTGGAACGCCAGGTAAGCGAGCCCAAGCCGGCGTGCATGCAGGGCCGCGTCGCGCACGAAGGGCGCGGCTAGCGCTCTGTATCCGTACTCACCTGCGACGTAGTCGACGCCGTCGGTGGCAAGAAGGACGTGCTCGGCAAGAAGGCGCGGACCACGGGGGCCGGCGGCGACCCGCGCCAGGACAACGGCGCCATGCTCGTCACCATCGGTAAAAAGGTGGTCGGCAAGGACCGTCCAGTCCCGGGGACGGAAAGTGAGACTCCATCCCTGCGCAGGCGGATTTACTGGTCGGCGAACCATGTAAGCACCTTCTGCGCCTTCAGGGCCGCCGTGTCGAGATGCGGATTCCATCGGTTCGAACGGCGGGACAATTGCAGGGCATCCCGCCCTTGCCAGCTCACAGGCTGCACCGCGGGGCCGTGGGGGGCACCATCAACCCGGGAGACGCGGGCCAGATAGTGGGGATAGACGTCACTTCTGGGGTATGCGGAATTGATCTGAAAACCCAGCCAGGACGTCGACGGTGAGTACTGGTCACCGACAAAGACGTTGTCCACGATTACGTGCACGCCGCCGGACCCGTCCGGGAGCACTTCAACGGCGTGACCGTCGAAGTGCTCCCGAATCGCGGCAACGGCCATCTCAAGGGCGCTCATAGTCTACGAGTTGTCGTCCGGGGCAACCGCGATGAAGTCCATGTTCGGGTGGACCTTGACCACGTCGTCGTCGCCGATCGTCTCATAATGGTTGCCGTGTTGGACGGACAGGACGAACCCGAGCTCGATGGTGACGCCCTGGGCGATCGCTGCCGCCTTGATCTCGTGACCGGTGTGGTCGCCCTTGGCGATCCTCACATCCGAGGAGTTCACCTGGATGGTGATCTCCTTTACGCCGTCTGGGCGGCTGGCGGCCCCGTGCGCGTCGCCCGGTTCCCCGTGTTCCTGGTCGGTTACAGTCATGGCCGAAGCCTCCTTGTCGTGGCTTGGTGATGGCGCGTCTCGGCTCCAATCGGCCGCGCCATCACCGTACTTTTAGGTGTGATTTTCTGCACCTAACTGGTTCAACGTTTTGAGTATATACCATGTTGGTATAGAGTTGCGATGTGAGGCAGGGGTGTGGAGATCGGCTTCGACCGTCAGAGCCAGGCGGCGTTGTTCAATGACACGGCCCGTCTGCGGCGCAAGTACGGGCCCGAAAGGGCGCGCAAGATCGAGTTGCGACTTGCGCAGATCGACGCGGCACAGAACCTCCAACAACTGTGCAGCCTTCCCCAGGCTCGTTGCCACCAGCTCACCGCAGACCGCTGCGAACAGTTCTCACTCGATCTTGACGGCCCCTACCGTCTGATCGTCGAAGTGGCTGACGAACCCGTCCCCAGACTCCTCGACGGAGGAATCGACCGTTGCCACGTCACTCGGCTCTGGGTCGTTGAGGTCACCGACACGCACTAGTAACCGAAAGGAGGGCATGGTCATGGCAGCCAGCACCCGTCAGCGCAAGTGGCATCCTTATCAACCGACGAGTGTCCCCGTACCAGGTGAGACCCTACGAGAGACTCTCGAAGCTTTGGAGATGAGCCAGAGCAAACTGGCAGCTCGTACCGGACTCACGCTTAAGCACATCAACCAAATCGTGCAGGGCAATGCCGCGATCAGCCCTGACACCGCTGTTGCATTTGAGCGTGCCACCGGAGTGGACGCCCAGATTTGGAATGCGCTAGAGACGCGCTATCAGGACCACCAGATCCGAGCCAACGAGGTCGAGGTGCTCGAATCCCACAGGCAATGGCTGGAGCAAATGCCGCTCGTAGCCCTCCGCAAGCTCGGGTATGTCACCGCGGACAAGCGCAGGCCGGGCGTGCAACTCCAGGAGGCGTTGAAGTTCTTTGGCGTGGCCAATATCCAGACGTGGGACAGCTACTGGAAGGAGCCGGCAGCCGCCTTCCTGCAGTCCTCAGCTTTCACAGCCGACGCCGGGGCGGTTGCGGCATGGTTGCGGATAGGCGAGCTCGCGGCAGCGGAAGTCGAATGCGAGCCCTTTGATCGAGCGGGCCTCAAGGCAGCTCTGCCATCACTTCGACGTCTCACCGTGAAGGATCCTCGTGAGTTCCTTCCGGAGTTGCGGTCAATCTGCGCCTCTGTCGGTGTATGCGTCGTGCTTGTAAGGGAGGTGCCAGGCGCGCGGGCTAGCGGCGTGTCGCGGTTCCTCTCGCCCAGCAAGGCTCTGATCCAACTCAGCAATCGTGGCAAGCGAAACGACAAATTTTGGTTCGCGTTTTTCCATGAAGTCGCCCACCTCGTGTTGCACAGCAAGAAAGAGACATTCGTTGAATTCGAGAAAGGCAGCACTGGCACTCCAGAAATCGAGCGAGAGGCGAATGACTTTGCAGCAAGGCTCTTGATTCCAGCACAGTACGACATTGATCTAGAAGCTATCCAGACATCGTCAGATGCTGTCGCTCTAGCCGATCGGATCGGTGTCGCCGCGGGCATCGTGGCTGGACGCATCCAACGGGACAGACAGGAGTGGACTTTCGGGGTAGCAGCGGGCCTCTTTCGAAAGTATGAGATCGTCCACGAATAGCGGGTACTTTGTAGGCAGAAGAACGCTGTCTACCTGCTGCGATGTCGCCGCGAAGTTGCGTGCCTGAAGGCGCAGTATGTCCCCTAGGCGGGAGTCTGCGCTTGACCTCGGCCTTCCTGCGCACCCTGCGACGACGGCGACGTTGCGTATTTCGTCGCATTCCGGCATCCCGCCCCGGCTCGCGCCAATTGGGCACCAGAGCAGACATCATGACTTGGAACCGCTTGCCCAAAGTACGGTAACGCAGGTGAAGACCTCATGCCGCTCTACCTGAGCGGAGCATTTCGCTGCATCAGAGGGACGGATTCAGGCGGCCAGCGCAACACCTGCGGTCAGTTCGTCGAGTATCGCACAGGGCTGTCTCCACCCCCAGCACCTTCCGGGGGCGGAGATCGAGAAACACTGAACTCCAACGAGGTCATCGTCGGTGACCGCGTTGAAGCTCATTCCCCTGGATAGAAATCCTGGATACGTTCATGTTCTCGTTGCTGCCCCGCTTCCCTGGTGAACGCGGATTGCAAAGAACGCTCGACACCCAGTGGACTCGGTGAATGTGAAGTGGAACGCCATCTCCTGACCGTGATCCCAGGTGATCGTGCGGACTAACTCCAACGGCAGATCTGCGATCATCCGTTGCAGCGTCTCCAGAAGTGCCGTGCTCACCCGGCGTCCTGGCAGACCACCGACCAGCACGTATTTACCGTTCGACAAGCGTCACGATCGCGGAATTATCCGGTCCGACAATGACATAAGCCTTCCAATGCGCCGGCGCCGTGCAGTCCTTGACCTCCGCCGGCCGGTCCGTCACCCGCGACCCCTCCAGCCACGGCCGCTTGGTGCGGGCCGGCAACTCCAACCGTGACGTCCGTGCCATAAGGCCGGTGCGCAGCGGCTTGGACACTGCCAGCTCGTGCCACAACGGCTCCCGTGCCGTCTTCTTACAACGCCTGGTAGATCGACTCGTGCGACATCTGCATCTTCGGCTGGTCCGGGAACAGGATCATCGGCTCCGCCGACACCTGCTCGGGCGAGTACTTCAGGTTCAGCAGGTCCACGACCTGGCCGCGAAGCTGCGAGTCGTCCAGCTTGCGGTGCCGGAACCCTGTCCGGACAGTTAACGCCGGGTAGTGGCCGACCTCGGCGTCGTAGTGCCGCCGACCGAGTCCGTGACGGTATGCGCACGGATCTCCCGGGACACCGTCGACGGTGAGACTGGGGGTGGGTTCTAGTCAACGTTGCAACACTCCGGGTGGTTGAATCATCCGCGCTGAGCTGACCATCGTCGACGACATCGGCATGCTGCCATCCGGCAGGCCGCCCCCGAGGCGTTCTACCGCCTCGTCGATGTCACCTACGAACGGCGCAGCGTGGCGGTGACCTGCCCCTCCGGGTTCGACATCCTCATGCCCAGGACCCTCGCCACCGCCGCGGTCAACCGACTGCTGCACCACGCCCGTGCCGTGATCACCGAAGGCCCCTCGCTGCGGTTGAGCGAGGTCACCGCCGGACGCGGAGTGGTGCGTTGACCTGACCTTGAGGGAGATCACCCTGACCGCGGACAGGGGATCAGCTGTCGGAGGCAGGGAGGTCACCTGTCCGCCTGCAAGGACGCCCTCCTATCCCTTGACAAACAGGTTCGAGAGCCTCCGACAGACCCGGGGCGATTCACATTTTGAACCGCAGGCATGATCGATTGCGAACTGTCCGGGTGTCTGCCAGTGCCTCCTGCAACGATCAGCGCAGCCGCCACCAACAAGGGAGAAGATGTGGGACCAGCCGCGGTGCAGACCGCACGACTGATCCAGAATGCGATCTGGAATACAGCAGACCGCTACCTGCGAAGTGTGGTCGAACCGGAGGACTACGGCGACTACATCATCCCCTTCACCGTGCTGCGCCGTCTCGAGTGCATCCTCGCCGACACTAAACCGGCCGTGCTGGAGTTCCTCGCGGACACCAAGCTGTCAGGGCCGATGCTGGATATGACCATCCAGCACAAGTTCGGACTCCACTTCTACAACACCTCGAAACTCGACTTAGGTGTCATCGCCGCGACGGACGACAAGGTCCTTGAGTCATTGAAGGTGTACGTCGACTCGTTCTCGGATTCGATCCGTGACATCTGGACCCATTTCAAGATCATCGACCGGGCGGAGACTCTCGCCGAGTCCGGTCGGCTGTGGGGTGTGGTCAAGCACTTTTCCACTCTCGACATGCACCCTGATCGGCTCACCGACACCGCGATGGGCGACATCTTCGAAGATGTCATGTACCGGGCATTCAACACTAAGGGCAAGGGCGCGGGCGCATTCTACACCCCACGTGACGCGATCCGGCTGATGGTCGATGTGCTGTTCAATTCCGACGACGACGGCCTCACCGGCTCCTACCCGACCCGCTCCATCTACGACCCCACGGCAGGAACAGGAGGGATGCTGCTCGTGGCCGCACGAGCCTTGAGGGAACTCAACCCGAACATCGACGTCGGTCTCTACGGTCAGGAACTCATGCCGTCGGCCTACGCTATTGGCAAGGCCGACCTCCTGATCCAGGGCGGCCGCCCGGACGCCGTCCGGCTCGGCAACACCTTGCTCCAGGACCTCTACGGTGACCAGACCTTCGATTACATCCTGTCTAATCCGCCGTTCGGCAGCGACTGGTCCGTTGATCGCAGGGCGGTAGAGGAGCAGGCGAAGATGCCCGGCTCCCGGTTCAACCACGGCGTCCCGCCCGTCTCCGACGGGCAGATGCTGTTCCTCGCTCACTGCGCCTCCAAGCTCCGCCCCGCCGGCCCTGGTGGCGCCGGAGGCCGCGCCGCGGTCGTTTCCAACGGCTCCCCGCTGTTTACCGGCGGCCCGGGGTCCGGTCCGGACAACATCCGCGCCTGGCTCCTCACATCAGACCTGGTTGATGCGATCATCGCGCTTCCCACCAACATGTTCTACGGCACCGGGATCGCCACCTACGTGTGGATCCTGGACACCAACAAGGAACCCCACCGGAAGGGCAAGATCCAGCTCATCGACGGCACCAGTTCCTGGCACCCCATGATCAAGGGCATGGGTGACAAGCGCCGCGAAATGACTCCGGAGGATCGAGATGTGGTCCTCGACGCCTATCGCGCGTTCGAGAACTCCGAGATCTCCAAGATCGTCACAGCCGACGACCTCGGTTACCGCGACGTGCCTGTCTATCGCCGCCGGCAGCTCGCCATACACATCACCGACCAAGCCGTCGAACAAATTCTGACCCATAAGGACGCCACTCCAGCCCACGAGTTCGTCGTCCGCAACCTCGAAGGCCCCTGGAACGACCTCCCCAACACGATCAAAACCATCGCCAAGCAGCACGGCACCCGGGTCACGACCGGACTGATCGACGCGATCATGAACGCGTTGGCCGTCGACGACGAGAACGCGCCGACCGCCATGGACCGCAGAGGAAAGCCCGTCCTGGTCGACGGCTCCAAGGTCACCGAACGCATCCCATTGTCAGAGGACGTCACCGAGCACATGAAACGCGACGTGCTGCCCTTCGCTCCCGACGTGGCCTGGGACGAGGGGGCGGCGAAGATTGGCTACGAGATCCCCTTCACGCGCCTGTTCTACAAGCCAACAGCTCTGCGGAGCTTGGACGAAATCGACGCCGATGTGTTTGCGGTGATGCGGTCGCTAGGCGAGAAGTTCAAGGCGGTGCATGGCGAATGAGTGATTGGTTGGAGAATCTGCCATCGACTTGGCAGAGGCGCCCTGCGTGGACTGTTTTCGCCGAGCGGGGGGAGAAGGCTAAGCCTGCTGATGAGCACCTGACCCCTTCCCAGCAGTACGGCGTACTCCCGCAAAGGGAGTACATGGAGATCACGGGAAATAGGGTCGTGTTGAACCTGGCCGGTGCAGACAATATGAAGGCTGTTCGGCCGGGTGACTTCATCATCCACCTGAGAAGCTTTCAGGGTGGGATCGAACTGTCCGAGATTAGCGGCAAGGTCAGCACTGCCTACACGGTGCTCACGCCGTCTGCCTCGCCGCTGAATCATGGTTACTACCGCCATCTCCTAAAATCGGGAATCTTCATCGAGCAGCTCGTGAACCTGACCGGCCAGTTGAGAGATGGTCAGTCGATCAACTATGCGCGGTTCTCTCGGTTGATCCTGCCTTTCCCTCCCCTCACAGACCAATGCCGTATTGCGGACTTCCTGGACCGAGAGACGGCGGAGATTGACGCGATGGACGTCGAACTCGACCGGCTCATCGAAGCCCTGCGCGAACGTCGCAGGGCGGTCCTCCGGACCGCGGTGCTTGGTGGTGAGCTCGCGGCGGACGCCTCGGATTGGCTGAGTAACCTGCCCGCCGATTGGGGTCGGGTCCCGGCATGGGCGATATTCCGTGAACGTGGAGAGAAGTCCGGACCAGACGATCAGCATCTCACCCCCTCTCAGACATACGGCGTACTTCCGCAATCTGAGTACATGGAGATCACTGGAAATCGGGTGGTCCTCAACCTCACAGGTGCCGACAACATGAAAGCCGTTCGTCCCGGCGACTTCATCATTCACTTGCGAAGCTTTCAGGGCGGGATCGAGCTGTCCCGGGTTTCAGGGAAGGTCAGCAATGCTTACACGGTGTTGGTTCCCGCAGTAGAGATCGAAAACGGCTATTTCCGGTACCTCTTGAAGACCGATTTTTTCATCGAGCAGCTGGTAAATCTGACCGACCAGCTCCGGGACGGCCAATCCATCAACTACGTCCGTTTTTCTCGGTTGAGACTCCCTCTCCCTCCCATGGGCGAGCAACACCGCATCGCGGCCGAGCTGGACCAGCACACTGCGCGTATTGACGACATGATCGCCGACGCGAACCGTCTCAAGGCCCTCCTCGCGGAGCGCCGCTCCACCCTGATCAACGAATTCGTCACCGGAGCCATGGAGGTCTCGGCGTGAGCAAGGCACAGATCATGGAGGCGGAGTTCGAGGCCAACATTTGTGAATCCTTGTCGGCTTCTGGCTGGCTGTATTCCGGCGGCACGGCGGTTGATCCGGAGTGGGATCCTGCTTTGGCTTTGCACAAGACCGACGTGCTGTGGTGGCTCGCCGAGCGATACCCGAAGCAGTACAACAATGCCGTCCCCGAGGCACTGACCGGTGTAGGTAGGCAGCAGGCTGAACAGCAGCTCCTCAAGCGACTCGCCGCCATCCTTGCCACGAAACCCGTGGTCGATCCGAACACTTTCAAGGAGCGGGGCGGGTTACTGGGAGTGGTGCGCACCGGCTTCGACTATGTTGCTTCGGGCCGGCCGGCGGCGAAGTTCGGATCCCTAGTCGAGTTCCCGCCCGAGAATCCGCTCCTCACAGGATCCGTCGAGTGGTCCCAGAAGAACCGGCTCCGGGTGCTGCGACAGGTCCGATTCGACCCCGGCAAGAACTCGACCATTGACCTGGTGCTGCTGGTCAACGGCCTTCCGGTCATCACGATGGAGCTGAAGACCGACCACACCCAGCAAGCAGCGAACGCGGTAGAGCAATACCGCAAGGACCGGATGCCGACGAAGATCACCCCGCTGCTGCAACCTGGCCGCTGCCTGGTCCACTTCGTGGTGTCGAACCGACATGTGCTCATGACCACCGCTCTCAAAGGCCCGGAGACGCGGTTCATCCCGTTTGATAAGGGCAACAATGGGCACGCCGGCAACGCTCCCTCCGACACCGGATCCCCCACCGACTACCTATGGCGCAAAGTCCTCACCCCGGCATCACTGATCAGGGTGCTGAACAGCTTCGCCATGCGCGAAAGCAACGGCACGCTCGTCTTCCCCCGTTACCACCAGCTGCGGGCCGTGGAGAAGGTCACCGCCCACGTCACACAAAACTCCGCCGGGGGCCGGTACCTGATCTGGCACTCCGCGGGCTCCGGCAAGACCAAGACCATCGCCTGGCTAGCCCACCGACTCGGTCGCCTCCACGACCACGCCGGGGAGAAGGTGTTCGATTCCGTCATCGTCATCTCCGACCGGCGCATCCTCGACGAGCAGCTCCGCCGCGCCGTGAACCTGCTGAGCGCGTCCGCCGGCTACGTCGTCGGCATCACCGACAAGACCGGCTCCAAGTCGTCTCAGCTCCGCGACGCACTCACGGAGGGCGATCACATCATCACCGTGACGCTGCAGTCATTCCCCGAGGCATTGAAGATCATCAATGGCGACGAAGGATTGAAACGGCGCCGCTGGTGCGTCATCGCTGACGAGGCCCACTCCTCACAAACCGGAGATGCCGCATCCGACCTGCGCAAACTCCTCGCTGCCACCCCGGAGGTAGACCCGGATGATGCAGAGCAGGGGTTCACCACCGACGATCTGCTGCTCGCACAGGACTCGGCGGTCGCAACCGCAGTGAACATGACGTTCGTAGCATTAACGGCGACCCCGAAACACCGCACGCTCAGGTTGTTCGGCACGAAGACCGATCGGGGTTGGGAGGCATTCGACACCTACACGATGGCCCAGGCCATCGAGGAAGGCTTCATCCTCGACGTGCTCAAGCGCTACTCCACCTACGACATGTTTGCCCGGGTCCGGGACAACATGACCGGTGAAGAGACCAGCGAACAGAAGGTCGACCAGTCCAAGGCCATCTCCTCGATCGTCCGGTTCGTCAGGCTGCATCGCATCGCGATTGCGCAGAAGGTCGAAATCGTCATCGAACACTTCCGCACCAACGTCGCCGGGTCCCTCGGCGGACGGGCGAAGGCCATGGTCGTCACTGGCTCCCGTCAGGAGGCGGTGCGCTGGTCGAACGCCATGAACGACTATCTCAAGGAGAAGGGCTACCACGACATCCAGGCACTGGTGGCGTTCTCCGGCACCATCACCGTCGATGGGCAAGAGTACACCGAGCCCGCAATGACCGGGATTTCGGAGAAGGCACTGCCGCACTATTTCCGCGATACCGACGAGGCCAGGGTGCTGATCGTGGCCGACAAGTACCAAACCGGCTACGACGAGCCACTGTTGTGCGCCATGTACGTCGACAAGAAGCTCTCCGGCATCGCCGCCGTCCAGACGCTGTCGAGGTTGAACCGCATCGCGCCGGACAAGCCACTGCCGATCGTGGTCGACTTCGTCAACGACCCCGCCACCATCCAGAACGCGTTCGCCACCTACTACTCCGATGCCTACATCTCGCAGGAGACCGACCCGAACGCTCTGTTCAACCTGGCAGACAAGCTCGATCTTGCCGGCTACTACGACACCGACGAGCTCTACAGCATCTCTCAGGCATACCTGGATGGGGCGGGCGGTGAAGTAATCGCGAACACACTGGCTCCGGTGGTGAACCGCTGGAACCAGGTTCTTCAAGCCGCGACTGACAAGCAGTCGAGGGATGAGGTGTTAGCGTTCCGTTCGGACGCCCGGGCGTACCGGCACGCATGGGACTTCCTGTCCCAGATCGTCGACTACCAGGACCCTGTGCTGCATCGCCGCGCCATCGTCGCCGGGCTACTGGTGCGCAACCTCCACACCGACGCCCTAATCGAGACGATCGACACCTCCAGCATCGAACTCACCGGTCTGGCGATCGTCGGCCAAGGCATCGACGAGGACCACTCCATTACCACGCCGGACAGCATGGACCTGAAAGCCCCCAGCTACGACGGGAGCCGGGGCGGTGCCGGCCAGACCCGCGAGCAGATCGCGTTGTGGGAGGCTGTCGAAGAGGTCAACAAGCTGTTCGCGGCCAGCGGTCTTGACCTCGCTAACGGTTCAGGGGAGGCGTGGACTCGCGCCGTGTGGGGGGTCCTCACCGATGACGCCGAGATCCAGGCCATGTCAGCCGAGAACACCGACGAACAGCTGAAAGCGTCCCCAAAGTTCAAGGACAAGGTGACCGGCGCGGTTGTCGCAGTGGCCAACGACTCAACCGCCATGACCGAAGCCGCCATGGGCAACCCCGAACTGTACGAGGGTCTGGTTGAGCTGCTCGCGAAAGTCACTGCGATCGTGCATGGCGAGGACGCTGCCTGAAGGGGAACCGTCGAGCGGTGCCGTCGCCCGGACCTCTGCTGCGCCGATGCCTCCGACTCCCACGCCGAGTATCGATGTAGAGATCGCGCGGACGGACCCGCAGATCCAGAAGAGTGTTGTCTCGTCAGCCGCTACCTCAACCGAACCCTGCCGCCAGTCGTGACGTGGTCGGTGGCCCCCATTAGGTCAGATGATCCGAGTCGCCGTCCAACCTTGGCTGGTAGAGACGTCAGGACTCGATGTGAGATTCTTGAGAATTCCCCGCAGGGCTGCGGTCGCTGCCGGCCAGCCAGGAGAAAGATTACATATTTCGTAAGAGTTCGTGAGAGACCAGGACTTGTTGTCGCCAAAAGTTTGAATTTCGGCGATCAGGTCCATCGAAGGCTGGTCTCCGTCAAACACCGCGCCGATGATGATCCGCACATTTTCACGAACCGGAAGCAATCGCAGCACGACGGCCGCTCCCCATGGGTCTGGCTCCGGACCCTCGTTGTAGTCCCAATCAACTTCAACCGCTTGACGGCGCGGATCCAGAATTTCATTAAATTTAGGCTCCCAGTCCGGGGGCGATTCGAGACGGACTGTGTCATCGAATCGAATGCTAGGGAAGTACGTACGGATCTCCCATCGGAGGGTTTCAATGAACGCCCCCTTCGTCTGCTTATACAATTCAACTTTGTTGAAGAGGTTTTCCCACTTGTTCGTAATTTCTTTCCCACGATGATAGTCGGCGCGGGGTTGAATTTGCCCTGGATTCATCCGAAGCCAAGCAACAAGTTCTTTCCCAAACTTCCTTGCGGTGGGACGCCTATTGGGGGCGTTGGAGGTGGCGTCCTGTATCAGGCGGTCAAGTTCGCGACCTGCTGGGCCGAAGTACGGCGCAAGGGAGTATGCCCAGTCTCCGGTCGCGTTCATTTCCCCTTGTGGTGGGTACAAGATCTTTTCGACCGGCCCCTTTGTACATGCGGCTTGGTACTCTGCAAGGGACCACATCGTTTTGGTCAACGAGTACACGTCGGCTGCGTACCATGCCATGTTGTCTGTAACATTCAAAGCTTCGGGTGCAAGGAAGGCGAACGGTCCAATCTTAGCGAGTTCCTGGGTTTCGAACGTCTGACCTTCCCATTCTGCGATCCCGAAGTCGCCGAAGACAGCTGAACCATCGTGCCAGAAAAGATTGTCGGGCTTAATGTCACGATGAAATACACGAGGGGCATTCTCGTGAAGTTGACCGAGCGTTTCTGCAAGGTGGGCGAATGCCTGGACCAACTCATTGACGCTTACCGTTCGTAGATGCTCAGCGAGGGGGGTTGCCTTGGGCATTACAAACCACTTGGGCCTGTGACCGCTGTCCCGTGCTATTAGGGGGAGGATGCCAGGCCGGCGGCCAAGCTTCCTGAGGACCTGGACTTCATCGGCGAACCGCCTTTGAGGCCCAATTCCGTATGGCGCGAGTTTCGCGACAGCCGTGTCGCCGTTCTTGTCCTTCACCCACCAAACAAATTCCTTATAGCGCGTTATTCTGTCGACCAGCGTCCATCGCTCGCCGATTATGTCTCCTGCGTTCCATTTAGATTCGTTTGCCACTGTGAGACCGTATCGCGGGACGACATTACTCGAGGCGGAAGCCTGCCTCGGAAGGCTTTGAAACAAGCGCGGGTAGCGTTACGGCCATTAGGTTGACATAAGGTAGATTATCGGCGTTTCGTGTCATGTTGTGACACAGCGGTTTTCGTGGGATATCGCGCAGTCTCGTGGGAACGAGGTGTGCGCGAGCGCACATGCACGGGCCCGTCGGTGCCGGCGCGGCGGCGGCGTTGTCGGTGGGCGCATCCCGCGGACCGGTCGGGTCCGCGGGCCGGCGTTGCCAGCTGGCAACGCCGAGGCGGGCGCTACGCATGCGCCGTCGTTCGCCAGGCTGCACCTCCACGTTCCGTCACCGTGACAGAACTTCATGCTTGATTACCTGTTGCTGCGCAGCGGATCCGGACGCCGCCAGTTAATGATGGATAACCGTGCTTATCCATCATGGTCGGCCGGAGCTCGTCGGCGGTACTTCTCCTCGCAGCGCCCTGATCGACACCGCCGCGCACGTCAGTACCGGGCGCCGAATCGGCGGGGCGAAAATGGCCCCCCTTGATCGCGGCCCCGGGCACGGACTCGGGGGCCGGCGGCACGAGCTTGCAGCGTCGCGCGGGCGTGATGGTTCGACTCCCGGTGCTACCCAGCCGTGGGCAGGTACGGGCAGGAAACCTCACGGCGTCGGTGTCCGTTCGGTAGAGTTTTCGTGTCATCGTCATCCCCCTGCACGGTGACCGAAACCCCGCCGGAGTTGCCCCCCAAACTCTCTCCGGCGGGGTTTCTCAGTTCGATCTCGACCGAGCGTGCCACACTGCAGGGCGGCCGGTTCGGACTGCGCCGTGCAGGGGGTTGCGCAGTACGGGCCGGCCCTTCTCGTCTTCCGTCCCCGACGTCCCGTCCGCGCTTCCGCTCACGGAACTGGATCATCCACGGACCAGGGAGGGCGGCGGTGTCCCCGACGGAATGGGCCGACGCATGCTGCCGAAAGCATGCGTGCATTGCATGCGCGCTACGCATGCAACCTTGCGTCGCGATGGGCCGAGCCTCTAGTTCGACACCACCGCCTCGGGTCTGCGCACTCGGTAGGCGCTTGTTCCGCTTGTGGTCGAGGTCCTCGGCCCAACCCGCAGCACAGGCGCGTTCGTATTCCCTCGGGATCCCTGTGCGTGCGTGTCCAGCATCTTCGACCGGAGCTCACGGGCGGCACCCCTACTCCCCCGGCTCCACGCTGCGTCGCAGGCAGGGCCCTCAGTCCTGATCGTCCAGCGATGCGAAACGAACGTCCCGCCAGAATTCGCACAGCAGGGCCAACGACCTGTGCTGGTCCCATTCCCGCAGCGCCGCCACATACCGGGCATGTTGGGCGGTGTCGCGTTCGACGCTGAGTTCGAGGACGGGAAAGTCCAGCCGCCGCATGGCTTCGGCGACCATCACCCGGACCGCTCGGCCGTTGAAATCCTCGAACGGATGCACATGCAGTGCCTGAGCCTCCAGGTAGGCGAGGGCTTCGAGTTGAAGCTCGACGTCGCCGGCGCAGTAGTCGAGCCGGCCGGTGAAGCTGTGGAACAGCTCCCGCATCTCCCGGTCTACATGGATGTGTTCCGGCGGATAGTGGCCTCCCACCCGGACCGGCTTCCTGCGCCACCGGCCGGCGATGTCGGGCATCACGTCGATCAGGATCCGGCGATGGAACTCGCGGAGCAGATCCACGTCCATCGCCTCGTCGGCGAAGTGACCGGAGGC
Organism: Rhodococcus sp. ENV425; assembly: GCF_002887785.1. Lineage (NCBI taxonomy): Bacteria > Bacillati > Actinomycetota > Actinomycetes > Mycobacteriales > Nocardiaceae > Rhodococcus > Rhodococcus sp. ENV425. The sequence continues at coordinate 37,201 of NZ_PCZU01000020.1, read as the reverse complement.
CACCTCGTCGAGCAGCCGGCGCAGCGGCTCGGCGATCAGATCGGCGACCTCGTGGTAGGTCTTCGTACCGAACAGCGTCTCGAACTGGCGGGTGCTGCCGGTATCGACCGGCTCCGCCGACTCACCCACCGGCAACCGCTGCTGCGCGGGTCCGTGCGTGCACGATCAGTGCGAGCCCAGCATGGCGCGCTGGCGGTGCCGTGCCTGCTCGATCCACCGGTCGGAGACCGGCTCGCCTTCCATCGCCATGCTGTGGATCACGTGATCGACCACGGCGGCGCGCCGCCGATAGACCTTCTCCTCGGTGGGCAGCGCACGCCACCGAGCGACCAGTGCCCGAACGTCGTGTGTGGTCACGGCGTGCTCCCTTCCGTCTCGATCCGGTCCGTTGTCCTCCATGATGGCAGCCGGTGGCGACAGCGAGCAATCGAGACGGGCTCTGCCGGCCTGCGGACGTATGCGTCCCGCGGCACCGTCGGCGCCGTGGTGTAGGCACAGCTGGACGACGAGACGGCGGATGTGCCTGTCGCGTCCACCGAGGTAGGGGGATCTCATGGTTGTGCCGCTCATCTTCAATGTGCTCGGAATCGTGGCTGCGCTCTTTTGTGCGCACCGGTCCTATCGCCGTTACGGCCGCCCGGTTCGGGCGCTGGTGGCCGGCGTCGGAGGGCTTCTTGTTCTTCCGCTGATCGTCGTGGTGGCGGTCGCGGCGGCTGCCCCGCGGGCATCGCGTATCGGGTAGTGGAACGACGGGTAATCGCAGTTCAGGATGCATTTCGTGTGCAGTGATCGGGTAAAATTGATCTTGAAACGTTCCCGGAATCGGGGGGAGCTCCGCCCAGGGTCGGGCGCAGTCGAGGAGGTCGCGTGGCGGACGAGAACGCCAACCAGGACACGTTCGGAACCGAGGATCAGGGAGGACACAGTGGCACCGCAGAGCGAGGAATTCAGGGCGCAGGTCGAGGGAATCGACCTGACGATCGCGGCCGAGACCAGGCGAATCCTGGTCGAGTGGCTGGGAATCGACCCGGCGACCGAGCAGGAGCAGATCGACCGGGAAGCTCTACGCCTGCAGCAGATGACCGAGGACGCGGCCGAGCAGTTCGAGCAGGCGACCCCGACGGTCCCGGACGCGACGTACCAGGACGCGGTACGCGCCAAGGAAACAGCGTGGCGGGCAGCGCGGGAGATGGTGCTGGAAGGCGAGCTGTATCCGCAGGTGACACCCGAGATCCGAGAGGACTGGGAGCGATTCGAGGAGTGGGCCGAGCAGGAAGCCGAGAAGGACTGGGAAGCGGCCCGGACAGCGCAGGACCCGGATCGCTGGCGGACGCAGAACGTGCGGCCGAACCCGACCGCGGTGCGGGTCGTCGAGCGAGTATGGCTGGCGAAGCCGGCATGGTTCCGGGCGTTGGCGCAGGCCCTGATCGCACAGCGGATCGAGGACAACCAGCCGGTGCCGATGACCTCCCGCGACCGGTTGGCGGACGAGTTGGCGGAGCTGATCGAGGACGAGATGCTGCGCAACCCGCCGCAGGACCCGGATCTGCCGTTCTGATCCAGGCGCAGTGGGCGCAGGTCCGCAACGAATTCGTAGACCTGGAGCTGCTGGGACGCAAGCTCACCAAGAGCCTGGGCGCAGCGAACAAAGCTCTGGAGACTGCGCAGGAACGTGGCCTCGATCGTGGCGTCGAGGCCAACAGTCAGCGCGTCACCACGCTCACCGAACAACTCGAACGGCTCCGTGGGCAGTGGCGGGAGCTGCGGGCGCAGGAGAACCGGCTGCGCAACGAGCTGCACGCCCTGGGCATCGACCCGGAGGCTGTTCCCAAGCAGACGGTGCGCGAGGTCGCGGCCGCGCAGCCGGCCTGGCGTGAGCATCCCGCGACCGAGCGGCAGCTGCGGACCCTTGAGCGTCTGGCAGCGGAGACGAACGTGCCGTTCGTGCTCGACGAGGGCATCACCAAAGGTCAGGCCCATGATCTGATCGCGGCGATTCTGGCCGGCAACCTGCCGCTGGCGCAGTTCACCGACCGTCCCGCGGGGCCGATGTTCCTCCCGGCCGCGGCACCGGCCGAGCCGACACCGCAGGCCCCGGCCGCTGCCGAGGTGTCCCGGAGCGAGGAACCGCAGGTCGAGCAGGCTCGGCAGCCGCGGCCGCGGATCGATCCGCTGGCCGAGGTCGAGCGCCGGTTGCTCGAGACCCTGGCCGAGCCGGACGCCGACGCCGATGCCGCCGCGAACCCGCAGGTCAACACCGCCGCGCAGTTCCTGTCGTGGGCGGATGGGCATTTCAAGGTCAAGGCCCAGGTCGCCCTGGCCGATCTGATGGCCGATCGGGACTCGCTCACCGACGAGATGTTCCTGGTGTGCCGGGCGATCCTGGCCGATCCGAAACGCTGGGGCGAACTCGGGCACCGCGCCGCCGAGGCGTACTGGCAGGCCCGCACCGGCGAGCCGGTGCAGCATCCGGTCACCGCCGAAACCGTCGACACGATCGTCGACGCCCGCGCCAGCGAGGACCGCGCGATCGAGGAGGACTTCCTCGACACCACCCAGCACGTTTTGGACGCGCAGGAACCGGCCGAGCTGGAGACCCCTGCCCAGCGCAGCGAGCACGTCGAGGCGGTGCAGGACGGCATCGACCAGGCCGCCACGGTCGAGGTCGAGCAGTGGTGGGCGCGGGGCCGCGCCGCCTACGACCCGGCCGACCCGCTGACCCTGCCGCAGCCGGACACCGATCCGCAGGTCGCCGCCGCGCTCGAGGCGGTGCGCAGCCGCAAGGCCCGCGACGAGATCCGCGCCCAGTGGTTCGCCGGGGTCGAGCAGGGACGCCGCGAGGCCACCGCCGAGGAACGCCACGCTCTGGTCGCCGAGGTCGCCGTGGATCCGAGGCTCATCGCCACGGTCGAGGGCCGGCGCCCGGACTACCTGCCGGCCGTGGCCCGTTCCGAGGCCCAGCGCCTGATCGCCGAAGCCGCCCGCGAGGCATCACCGCTGCGGCAGGCCGCAGCGAAGGTTCTGCTCGAGCATCACCCGCTGCCGGCCGAGCTGTACGAGCGGGCCTACGCCGAATGGGACCGCATCCACGGCCCCGAGCTGACCTGGGATCAGGACACCGCCGCGGAGTGGACGGCGTGGATGACCAGGCACGCCCGACGGGATCCGCTGCTCGGATCGTGGGCCGGACTGCCGATGCACACGCGCACCCCGATCATCGAAATCGGCATCGAGACCGCGTTCGAGGTCATGGCCGAGGAACGCCCCGATCTCGTCGCCGCCACCGCGGGCATTCCCCCCGAGCGTCTCGTTGCGGAGATGCGCGGGAACATCATCCCGAACCTGCCCCCACCCGAGCCGTCCGATCTTGCCGCTCTGTTCGGTGACGGGGCCGCATACTGCGCCTTGCGGTTGAACGACCGCCCGAACAGCAAAGTCAGCTACTTCCCGATCCGGGGCTGGGATTACACCCTCGACGGGGGCGGCACCTCCGTCACCTGCGGCCGCAATGCACGGGCGGCGATCGGTGCGCTGCTCGACGCACGCACCATCGAGATCCCGGAGTGGATCGAACGTGCCTACCGGCCCTACGCCCAGGCCCGCGCCACCGTGCTGACCAGGGCGATCGCCTACGCCCGGAACAACGAGTTCTACCACGCTGCCGCCCGTGCGGACCTGCTGTGGAAGTACAACGAAACAGGCACCTTCGTGGCCGCCCACTCGCTCATCAAGGACGTGCGCCAGGGCATCATCGACCAGCTGCGCAGCGATTTCCCGGCCGAGACCGCACTGCTCGACAGCTACGGCATCGATCTGGACTGGACCCTCGACAACGACGTGGACTCGAAGGTCCTGCGTGACATTCGGGCAGCCGGGGACGACCTCTACAGCCTCACCCCCACCGACCTGACCTTCGCCGGGGCGGGAGATGTGGTCCTCGGTGACCCCGACGGCCGACACGTCACAATCCGCTCCGGGTGGGCACCGAACAGCAGCGAGCACATCACCTACGTCGATGGCCAGCCCCGGCCCGAGCTGACGATGCGGGACGCGATCGCCGACGCCCGCGCCGTGCTCGCCGCCGAACGCGACGGCGAGCAGCTCGACCCGGACCACACCGCCGAGACCGAAGCCCAGCTCGACACCGACACCGACACCGAGACAGAGGCCGAGGCAGAACCGCAGGTTAGTGAGGAGGCCGAACCGCACTCCCCTCGAGTCGTAGCGCCTGCGATCGACGACGCAGACGCGGTGATCTTCGAAGAGGTCGAATCGGCTCCCACCGAGCCATCGGACCCGGCCCCTGCCGCCCCTGCCGCCGATGCGCCCGCGACCTCGTGGGTGCTCACCGATCCCCTGATGGTCGGCCACATCGGGCCGGTCGCCGCGCCGACCCCGGCCCCTGAACCTGCCACGACCACCGACGCGACCCCAGCACCGGACGCGGGGACGACCGCCGAGCCGGACACCGCCACCCCGACCGACGAGGCGGCGCAGAGCGCCCCGGCCCCGGACACCAACGAGCTGGTCGTTCCGGAAACCGGGTACGGCGAACCGGCCCCAGATGCCGCGGCCGCAGCACAGCCCGCCGATGACCAGCCACGACCCGGGGCCACCGCCGCGGCAGTGCGCGCAGTGCCGCCGACCGTCGATGCGCAGGACTTCACCCTCGGCACCGAAGTATTGGTCCCGTCCGGGGCGAAGGCCCGGGCACGGGCGAACATCGCCGCCCTGCGTCTGGTGCGCCAGCTCGACGAGCAGCAGCGACCGGCCACCGCCGACGAGCAGGCTGTGCTGGCGCAGTGGTCCGGCTGGGGAGCGATCCCGGAGGTCTTCGACAACCGCGTGAAGATCCTCGCGCAGTGGGGCGACGAGCACGCCGCCCTGCTCGATCTGCTCGGGGACAAGGGCTTCGCCCAGGCCCGCCAGACCACCCTCAACGCCCACTACACCGACCCGGCGATCGTCGCCGAACTGTGGCGGGCGGCGGCGCGGGCCGGACTGCCCGACGGCGCCCTGGTGCTCGAACCGGGCTGCGGGGCCGGTCATTTCGTCGGCACTGCCCCGGCATCGGTGCGCATGGTCGGCGTCGAGATCGAGCCGATCAGCGCGAAGATCGCGCACTACCTGTATCCCTCGCAGCAGATCCGCAACCACGGCTTCGAACGCAACTTCGCCCCCGCCGGCACCTTCACCGGGGCGATCGGCAACGTCCCGTTCGGCAAGTTCGCGCCCGTCGATCCGATCCACAACCCGGGCGGTCTGGCGATCCACAACCACTTCATCGCCAAATCCCTCGACCTGACCGCGCCCGGTGGCTACGTCGCCGTGGTGACGAGCATGTTCACCTCGGACGCCAAACGCGCCGAACAGCGCGCCGTGATCACCGCGAAGGGTGATCTGATCGGTGCGGTGCGTCTGCCCACCGGCGCGTTCGACCGGCAGGCCGGCACCGACGTGGTCACCGACGTGCTCATCTTCCGCCGCCGCGAGGACGGAGCCACCCCCACCGAGGACACCCTCGACTGGGCACAGCCCGCCGTCCAGGTCGAAGCAGTCGACGCCAAGACCGGCGAGACCACGCGGACCTGGATCAACCCGTACTTCGCGAAGTACCCGCAGCGGGTGCTGGGCACCCTCACCGTCGGGGGCGGCATGTACGCCGGGTCGTCGCTGCGCGTTGTGCCTGCCACCGGCCGGCCCCTGGCCGAGCAACTGCGTACCCAGCTCGACCCGCTCATCGACCAGGCCCTCGAACGCGGACTCGGGTTCACCGCCCCGGCCCCCGACCCGGCGCAGTTCGAAGCGTTCACCACGCCGGGGCTGCGCACCGGAACAGGTCTCGACTCCAACGAGGTGCTGCCCGGCACGATGCGATTCCACGAGACCGAGAATCGCTTCGAGCAGTTCACCCTCGGCCGCGGCTGGGCCGAGGTCAGCTGCCGCGGCAAAGACCTCGCCGAGCAGTGGAAGGTGCTCATCGCCCTGGGTGAGACGGTGATGGAGCTGGCCGAGGCCAGCCGCTCCCGCACGCATACCGTCGCCGACCGCGACGTGATCCGCGGGCGCCTGGGCGTTCTCTACGACCGCTATGTGGCCACGTGGGGGCCGCTGAACCGCTTCAAGCTCACCGACCCGACCCCGCTGTCGGAGGCGAAGATCGCCGCTCGCCTGGACAAGGCGATCACCGAGTGGCGGATCAAGACCGGCCGCGACGAGGCTATTGCCGACGGTCTCGACCCGACGCAGGCCGGCCCCTACACCGGGTCGATTCCCGACGAGGTGCTCGAGGAGCTGCGCGAGAAGACGGCCGAGCAGCCGCAGCCGCGGCGGTATTCCGCGCATCTGCAGGGCGCGATCGCCCGCGATCCGCGGCTGGGCATGGTGCTGGCGATCGAGAAGTTCCAGTCGCGCTTCGACGGCACCGAGGCGGTGGCGACCAAGACGGCGATCTTCACCGAGGACACCACCCCGTTCAAGGACAAGGCCACCGGCGCCGCCGACCTCGACGAGGCGTTGGCGATCTGCTTCGACGAGCTCGGACACATCGCCCCGCACCGGGTCGCCGAGCTGTTGAACCTGCCTGTCGAGGACGCCCTCGACCAGGCCCAGGGTCGGATCTATCCGTCCCTGCACGCCGACGACCAGTGGGAACTCGCCACCGTCGCGCTGTCCGGGCAGGTCCGCGACAAACTCGCCCTCGCCCAGGTCAAAGCGGCCACCGATCCCCGCTACGCCCCGCTGGTGCAGGCCCTGGAATCGGTGGTGCCGGCGGATGTGGACCCCGCCGACATCGGGGTGCGCATCGGCGCGACCTGGGTGCCGATCGAGGACTACCGGGCGTTCCTGATCCAGGAGTTCGGGCTGCGCCCGGACCGGCTCACCGTCGAGCACGACGCGATCAGCGGCAGCTGGGAGATCTCCACCGACCAGAAAAGCCGCCACGAGTTCTCCGGCGGCTATCCCGACAAGTACGGCACCGGCCGGCTGCCCGGGGTGAAGATGTTCGAGCTGCTCGCCAACAACAAACCGATCCAGGTCAACAAGACCGCCGACGAGCTCGACCGCTCCCCCAAGCCGCGGTTCCACGTCAAGCTCACCGAGCAGGCGCAGGCCTCGGCCGCGGCCTTGCAGGAGCGGTTCGAGAAGTGGCTGTGGGAGGACGGCGACCGCTATCTGCGCCTGGCCCGCATCTTCAACGAGCGCTACAACTCGTTCGTCAAACCGGTCCACGACGGACGCAGCAAGACCTTCCCCGGCCTGAACCCGAAATACACGCCCTACGACTACCAGGCCGCCGCGGTGCAGCGGTTCCTGCACGACGAGACGATCCTGCTCGACCACGTGGTCGGAGCCGGCAAGACCCTGACGATCACCGCCTCGTGCATGGAAGCCAAACGCCTCGGCCAGATCCGGCAGCCGTGGATCGTGGTGCCCAATCACCTGCTCGGGCAGTGGTCGGTCGAGGCCCGCGACGCCTACCCGAACGCCAACATCCTCGTCGCCTCCGAACTCGACGGGCGCGATGACCGGCAACGCTTCGTCGGGCAGAGCGCCGTCGGGGACTGGGATCTGGTGATCGTGCCGCAGTCGGTGTTCAGTCGCATCGCCATGCGCCGCGAAGCGCAGATCGACTACCTCGAAAGCGAACTCGCCGAACTACGGCAGGCTCTCGACGCCGCCAACAGTCAAGGCGCGGAGTTCACGGTCAAGCAGATCGAGAACGCGATCAAGGCCGCCGAAGGCCGCATCGAGAAGCTCATCGACGCCAAGGCCACCGACGACGGGCTGACCTTCGAACAGTCCGGGGCCGACTTTTTGTTCATCGACGAGGCCCACGACTACAAGAACCTCACCCGCCCGTCCAACAGCGCCGACCTGTCGGTGCCGACCGGCTCCCAGCGCGCCACCGACCTGGAGATGAAAGCCAAGTACCTGCGCGAGCAGGCCCGCGCCCGGGGCGCCGAGCAGGGCATGCCGCACGCCCCGACCAAAGCGATCGCCTTCGCCACCGGCACCCCGATCACCAACTCGCTGTCGGAAATCTGGGTGATGACCAAGTACCTGCGCCCGGACCTGCTGCACCAGGCCGGCCTCGGGCGCATCGACAACTGGGCGGGCACCTTCGCCAAGCCGGTGTCGGTGCCGGAGATGAACACCACCGCCACCCGCATCCAGATGAAAACCCGCATGGCCGAATACGCCAACGTCCCGCAGCTGGTGGCGATGCTCGACCAGTTCCGCGACGTGGTGACCTCCGATCGCATCCCGGTGCGTCTGCCCGTCCTCGAGGGCGGGACACCGAAGATCGTGGAGTTCGACATGGGCCAGGACTCGATCGACGCGATGGCCGATCTCGATGTGCGTATGTCCCAGATCCAGGGCGATCGGATGGACCTGGACAACAGCCTCAAGATCGCCACCGACGGACGGAATCTGACGATGTACCCGTCGCTGGCGAACCTGGGCGCACCGGACCCGCAGCACAGCCGGGTCGAGCACGCCGCCGATCTGATCTGGCAGGTCCACACCGAGAACGCCGACCTGCACATCCCGGCGGACAAGTACGGCCCCGAGATGACCGGGGTGTTCCAGCTGGTGTTCTGCGACCGCGGCACCCCCAAGGCCGGAGCCGGCCCCAAGGCCCGCAACCTCTACACCGAGCTGCGCGACGCCCTGATCGCTCGGGGCATGAAACCCGAAGAAATCGCGTTCATGCACGACTACGAGGGCCCCAAAGCCAAAGCGAGGCTGGTCGAAGCGTGTGCGGACGGGCGGATCCGGGTGCTGCTCACCTCCACCAAGAAGGGCGGCACCGGCCTGAACGTCCAGCGGGCGCTCAAGCAGATGATCAACCTCGACCCGGCGTGGACCGCCGCCGACATGGAACAACGCCTCGGCCGCATCATCCGCCAGGGCAACGTCCACCAGAGCGTCCGCGTGGTCAACATGGTCGCCCGCCGCTCCTACGACGCGATGATGTACCAGTACGTGGCCCGCAAATCGAACTTCGTCGCCATGATCCGCAAGGCCGACGTGCCGCCCACGATGGAAGACCTCGGCGGCGACCTGACGGTCTCGTGGGCGCAGAGCAAGGCCGCCGCCACCGGCGATCCGGTCTTCGTCGCGCAGGTCGAGGCCGACCAGAAGGTCGCCGAACTCGAAGCTCGCCGCGACGCCGTCCTGAACGCCAATGCCGCCCGCAGCGCCGCGATCCGGGCCTTGAGCAAGTCCATTTCCACCGACGAGACCCGGCTGCCCGACGTCCGGGCGATGGTCGACAAGCTCGCCGCCTGGAACAGCATCGACGACCGCGCCACGAAGATGTGGCACTTCCCCCACGCCGCGATCCCCGACTCGGAGACCGCCGATCTGGCCGACGCGCTGCGAGGATCGTTGATCCGGCTCGAGGAGGAGGTGACCCGCAGCAACGACGAGGTGGTCTTCGGGGCCATAGGCGGCGTGCCCCTCGAACTCGGCTACACCCAGGTCCTGGGCCAGTTCTACGTCTGTGTCGGCGAGGAGATCGCCTGGTACGACCGCGATCGGTTCCTCAACGCGGTCGAGAAAGCCAGTGGGGCGCAGGGGATGCTGACCACCCTCCGCAATCTCGCCGAGAAGGCCACCCGGCAGGTGCCGATCATCGAAGCGCGGATCGAACACAACCGGGGCCGGCTCGCCGACGCCGAGGCCGAACCGGAACTCGCCTTCACCGCCACGGCCGAACTCGAGGCCGCGAAACTGCGGGCCGAAGAGCTACGGCTCGAGGTCAACGCCCGCGAGAACTCCCCCGACGCCCTACGCCGAGCCCGCGACGACCGAGAGCGTCGGGCCGCCGACGGGCAGTACCCGCAGTGGACCCTCGACCTGAACCCCACCGATGCGTGGGCCGAACACCGCGGCATGAGCAAGGCCGACCTCATCGCCTCGGTCCCGGCCCGCATGGCCGCCGCCCGGCAGGAATGGCTCGACGGCGCCGAGCAGCGCGAAGCCAGCCGCAAGGCCGACCCGTGGGTGGCCCTCGACGAGACCGAAGCGAGCTGGCAGTACGGCTTCGACGCCGGCACCGGCCGGCCCGGTGCCCGAGTGTACTGGGACGACCGGCAATGGCAGCTCGAAGCCTGGGACGGGGACGGCGCGCTCGACCGGGAAGCCGTCAACACCCGAAGCGAGGCATTCAGCCTCGGCACCCGCGTGGTCGAACAGTTCGCCGCCGACCGGCAGATCCCCCGCGAGGCGATCCACCAGGCCGGCCTCGAGCGCCGCGAACGCCTCGACAACGCCGCGTCCCCCACGACGGTGGAACCGACCGCCGCGGTGGTCGAACCCGCCGACGCGATCGTGGAGCCGACCGAGACGGTCAGCGCCGCCACCGGCACCTTCGAGCTCGATGACACGCTCGCACACGGATTGCGTGCCGCAGGCGACGTTCGCCCACTGCACAAGTTCAATCCCCACGGCACGCGGCCGCAACAGCAGCAGCACATCGACCCGATGCAGCAGTACGAAGCCGAATACGGAGGCGGGTACGAGGAAGACGGCCGCGCCGTCTGACCGCGT
>NZ_PCZU01000020.1:9816-26588 GCF_002887785.1 Rhodococcus sp. ENV425 | reverse complement strand
CCCCACCATACCACCGACCAGGGGGAACCTGTGACACCACGCAAGACCGAAGCCGAAGCCCGCGCCGCCGTCGCCGCGATGGAACCGATCATGGCCATCGAAGGCCGCGAGATGAGCGACGCCGACAAGGAACTGCTGGTCGAACTGATCCAAGGCACCACGACCATCGACGAAGTCACCAAGATCATGGCTCGCGAAGCCGGCTACGAGATCGACTGACATGGCCCCGCGCTACTCCCGCGAATGGCTCGACTACTTCATCCCCGACACGGTCGACTGGCACCCGGACGGAATGCCCGACACCAACCGCGCCGTGATGAAAAGCCTGGTCCTGCGATCGGACAAATGGCCGCACGGCATCCCCGACGCCGACCTGCTGCACCGCACCGAAGGCGTCATCAGCTACCTGCGCATGCAGGAGCTGGCCGACGATCCGATCCCCGGCCGGTTCGACCTGCCACACTTCCAACGCATCCACCACCACCTGTTCCAGGACATCTACCCCTGGGCCGGGCAACTGCGCACCGCACCACGGGACTGGCCGATGGTCAAGATGGGGCCGGACGTCGCCGCCGTGCGCAACGGTCAGCGCCGGGTCACCGAGATCCCGCATTCGTACTTCAAGGCCCGCGACGTCCCCGAGGCCAGCGCCCTGGTTCTCGATCGCATCGCCGCCAAGGACAACCTCCGCGGACTCGGACGAGAACAGTTCCTCGACGAGCTGACGAAAGTGTGGCTGCGGATCAATCACGTTCACAGCTTTCGCGAGGGCAACACCCGAAGCCAATTCGCGTTCTTCCGGCAGCTGTGCACCGAGGCCGGCTACACCCTCGACACCGACCGCTTCATCGCCGTCAAGAAAGCCGACCTCGCCAGCAACCCTCTGCTCGGAGACCTCCGCGAGCAATTCGTCTGGGGGCGCTTCGAGTACATGCAGACCGGCGACACCCGCCTGATGCGCGAAGTACTCGACATGGCGATCACCGACCCCACCGACCCACTACCCGTCGGCCCGATCATCGACCACGGCGTCGACCTACGCGCCATCGCCGCCGCGACCCTCGGCCACCCCCGGCCCGTCCGGGCAAGAATCCCCGGCACCGCCGCGCCAGACACCCCCGCCGCGACCGTGGACCTGCCCCACAGGCACCACACGAGCCACGACCTCGACCCGTAATTCGAATACCGCATCAGACGGAAGAAACAGATATTCGGAATAGTGCCGGGGTGCATTCAGTAGACCCCGATCGGCTCCATCACTGCTTCGAGGGCAAGCCGGCGCGCAGCGGTGGCGCGGCAGCCTCACGGCCACCCCTGCCGCGCAGCTATCGCCCCGTCTGCGAGGCCCCCGGCTCCCTTGTGGGCCACTGCACCCCGAACAAGACCGGCCCGGTATGCGGCGGGATCAGAATTTCGGCCCCACATAAACACCGGTACGTCCGGTGACCCATCGCCCCCGACGGCCGCCGAGTCGTCTCGCATGAACAGGGAATCCACCCCACCGCCACACGATTCGGCCCCAGATCGTGCCCCGCCGTTATCTCACCCCTACGTCGGTTTTTGCTGGCCAGCGGGCTGTGGGGTGTCAGTTGCTGTGGATACTGTGCCCATTCGCTGTGCTGCCTGAGGACACTCGAGGAAATCAATGCTGTGCGGCGAGGGTTTCAGCGAGGTCGGCCGGCACCGTCATCCGGGTCATCAGCCCGGCACGGGTACGACCGGTGTTGCCCTCGGGGTAACGGCCCAGCGTGGACCCGGGAGACGCGACGATGACCCGCACTACCTGACCGAGAGCTTCACGACGGTCACGCTGGCGCAGAGCAAGACCGAGCATGGCGAGGTGGTTACGGGTGTGCGGCCACGGGTAGGGCTGGGACAGGATGTGCGCACGCTCGAGGTGCGCCCACCGCTCGCTGTCCACGGACGTGGCGCGGGCGGCCGCCATCTCGGCGGTGTAGGCGGCGTGGACGATCGTGGACATCGCGGTCATAGTGCGGACTCCTTGGATTCAGTGCGAGCATCGACGACACCGGACACGAGCAGCAGTCGCCACGGCGGCCGCACTCTCGCGATCGGTGTACCGGTCATGCGCTGGCCGTAGACGCCGACATTGGTTTGGGCATGCCCGGCGTCGGGCCGGCGAGGGCGCGGGCGCGGCCGGCGCGGACCCCGTTGGCGATCACGATGATCTCGGCGACCTCGTGAACCAGGACGACGGCGGCCAGCCCGAGCACCCCGAACAACGCGAGGGGGATCAGGACGGTGATGATCGCCAGCGACAGGCCGACGTTCTGCAACATGATCGTCCGGGAGCGTCGGGCATGCTGCAGGGCTTGGGGCAGGTGCCGCAGGTCCTCACCCATCAGGGCGACATCGGCGGTTTCGATGGCGACGTCGGTGCCCATCGCGCCCATCGCGATCCCCAGATCGGCGGTGGCCAGGGCCGGGGCGTCGTTGACGCCGTCGCCGACCATCGCCGTCGGCCGCGTACCGCGGAGGGTGTCGATGATGCGGGCCTTGTCCTCCGGACGCAGATCGGCATGGACCTCGTCGATGCCGACGTCGGCGGCCAACGCTCGTGCGGTGCGCTCGTTGTCGCCGGTGAGCATCGCCACGGTGTAGCCGTCGCGGCGCAGCCCCGCAACGACGTCGCGGGCTTCGGGGCGCAGTTCGTCGCGCACCGCGATCGCGCCGATCAGGGTGCCGTCCCGTTCGATGAGCACCGCGGTGGCTCCGGCGTGCTGCATCCGCTCGATATCGGCGGCCAGGGGGCCCGGGTCGATCCAGCCCGGCCGGCCCAGGCGAGCGGGGATGCCGCCGACGTGTCCGGTCAGTCCGGCGCCGGGGACCGCGTCGACGTCCCCGGCCGGGGTGTAGTCGTCGACGGCGGCGAGGATCGCTGCGGCGAGGGGATGTTCGCTGCGGGCCTCGAGTGCCGCTGCAAGGTTCAGGACGTCGGCGCGGGTGGCGCCGCCGGTGGTGGCGACGTCGATGACCTCGGGTCGGTTGCGGGTCAGGGTGCCCGTCTTGTCCAGCGCAACGGTGCGGATCCGGCCCAACGCTTCGAGGGCGGCACCGCCCTTGACCAGGACACCGAGCTTGGAGGCGGCGCCGATCGCGGCGACCACGGTCACCGGGATCGCAATCGCCAGCGCACACGGGGAGGCGGCGACCAGCACGACCAGGGCGCGTTCGATCCACACCAGCGGATCGCCGAACACGCTGCCGATCGCGGCGATCAGCGCCGCGGCGACCATCACCCCCGGGACCAGGGGCTTGGCGATCGTGTCGGCCAGACGCTGGGCCTCGCCCTTACGGGATTGCTCGGCCTCGACGATCTTGACGATCTTGGCCAGCGAGTTATCCTGCGCGCCGGCGGTGACCTCGACCTCGAGCACGCCGGTGCCGTTGATCGATCCGGCGAACACCTCATCACCCGGTCCGGCCTCGACCGGCACCGATTCCCCGGTGATCGCGGAGGTGTCCAGGGCGGTGCGGCCGGTGCGGATGGTGCCGTCGGTGGCGAGCCGCTCCCCGGGCTTGACGATCATGATCTCCCCGAGCCTCAACTCCGCGGGGGCGACGGTCTGTTCACGGCCGCCGCGGAGGACGGTGGCGGTGTCGGGCACCAGATTCAGCAGGGCGCGCAAGCCGCGGCGGGTGCGGGTGACCGCGTACTCTTCGAGGCCCTCACTGATGGCGAACAGGAACGCGAGCATCGCGGCCTCGCCGACCTCGCCGAGCAGCACGGCGCCGACGGCGGCGATGGTCATCAGGGTGCCGACGCCGATCTTGCCCTTGGCCAGCCGCTTCAGGGTGGAGGGGACGAAGGTGTAGCCGGCGACGATCAGCGCCACCGCCTCGAAGCCCGTCCCGAGAGCGTCGGGCCCACCGATCAGGTGGACGATCAGAGCCGCAATCAGCAGCACACCGGCCACTGCGGCGGCCCGGATCTCGGTGACCTGCCACCACTTGTCCGGCTCGTGCTCGTCCTCGCCTTCGACGCGGGGTTCGTCGTGGCCGCACCCGCAGGCGTCGCTCATGCCGTCACCCCGGTGTCGGTGCCGGTGCCGTAGTTCGGGCACAACGCGACGGCGTTGCCGGTGGCGGCCAAGAGGGTTTCGGCCGAGGCCAGCAGATCGAGCAGTTCCGGTCGGGTCAGCGAGTAGAACACCTGCCGGCCCTGCGGCCGGCCCTGCACCAGGCCGCAGTCCCGCAGGCACGCCACGTGCGCCGACACTGTCGACTGTGCCAATCCCAGCTCGCCGACCAGGTCCGCTACTCGGGCTTCCCCGCCGGCGAGGCTGCGCACGATCGCCAGTCGGGTGCCGTCGGAGAGGCTGTGGAACAACGCCACCGCCGCATCGAGACTCGATTCGGTGCCCGCTGCGGCGAGGCACCCATCCACACTATTAATCGCCATACGGCGATAATAACCGCTAACCAACGATGAATGGAAACCGTCTCGTCAGCGTCGCTACCGCGGTCTCTGATGGGCCGACAACGGGTGAGTCGTCACACCCTCCGGCCGTGGAGCGGGACCGTCCCGTCCGCACAATTCTGGTGCGCGAGGTCCTCGGCGTGTGCTCGTCGGGATGCAGCGAGGTCCTCGCGAAGTTCCGCGAGGAGGTTGTCTTGTTGAAGCACTTGGTGCCGTAGTGCGATGTTTTCAGCGGCAAGCCGGTCATGATCCGCTTGTAGGCGTTGGTGATCGCCGATATCGATGGTCGAGTGAGCGAGTGCGTCACCGAGATAATGCTGCCGCTGTCTTTGTAATTCCTGGATCGTGGACCGCAAGTGCGCCATGGCGGATTTCTGGTCGGAGATCTTGGCGGCGAACGTCTGGTTCTGGGCGCGGAGTCCGTCGATGCTCGCGTTTTCCGAGGGGATCGACGTCGTGTTGTGTAGAAGTTCCCGTGCGGCAGCGTCGATGAGCTGGCGTAGGTCGGGATGGGCGTAGATGAATTCGCGGGAGACGCCCGCGTGCCTGGCGACGATCGATTTGGTGATTCGACCCCGCGGGCTCTCGCGAAGCTCGGCGACGGCGTCGAGGACCGCCTGCGTCTTCTGCTTGCTTCTGGCGGAGTTGTAGTGGATCAAACCGGCGATCGCCGCGGTGGTGGTCATGGCTGGTCGACTGCTTTCAGGTGGTAGCGAAGGTCGATTCGTCGTGCGGAGGTGGCGCGGCGTCGGATATCGGCCATGCTGTCGAGCGCCACCCGGATCGCCGCGCCCTCCTCGGGAGGGAGGGTGGAAAGGTAGTCGTCGATCGCGTTGATAATGTTGGTGCAGTGGTCAATTCGGGCTCTATAGTGATCGAGCATGTGCTGGGGAGTTCCGATAACCGACGCCCGCTCGAGGTGTACCTTCAGGTCGACCCGTTTGGCGATCATGCCATCGCGTTCGAGGGGATCGACCCGGAAGAACGGGCAGGCTTCGCACGCGTGGGCGAGCATGCACCCATCGCCGCCCAACGCGACATTCTGTGGTTCTTCGCAGTGTCCGAGGGCGACGGCAACTCGAGTGAAGCCATCGCGCTCGGGATTGACGTCGACGACGCGGCCGAAGGAATCGATTCTCCGGGGCGGGATGGCTGCGAGTGCCTTCTTACGGCGTTTGGCGCCGACCTCGTAGTACATCATCGTCGTGGTGAACGACTTGTGACCCATGAGCGCCTGCAGCACGTCGGGGGGTGTCGTGCTTCGGCCGTCCGCATCCACCGCGTCGGCGTAGCGCTGCGCGTAGGCGTGCCGCAGGGCATAAGCATCGATGGTCCGCAGGTCGTAGTCGATCAGGTTTCCGTCGGCACCTTCGACCCGGCCGGGGTACGGCGCATGCTCGAGCACCGCGGTCACAAGCTCCCGCAGTCGGGACAGCAAATACCCGGTCCCGTAGGGGTCGTCCCGATGTCGATACCTGCTCGACGGGAACAGCCACTGCGATTCGATCCCGCACTCACTTTTGACCTTTTGCCACTGCCGGATCAAGTCATGGGTCTCACGGTGGATGGGCAACCTTTTTCCCGCGCTCCGGGGTGCCTTGATGCGCTCCCACTCGAGAAAAGGGTGTCCGGACGAGTCGAAGGACAGACAGTCATCGCGCAGATGCAAGAGCTCGACGGGCCGGCGGCCGCAGCGTTCGAGCAGAAACAGCAAGGCCCGCGCCTCCATGGTCCGGTAATCGGTGTCGCGCTCGACGAGGTGGAGATGGTCCATAAGCCAATCCACGACTGGCTGGGGTACGAACCGGAAAGGCTCGTCGTCGTCGCGTCCGGTACCGCTGCGCGGTTTCGGCCTGTGCGTCGTGCGGTTTCGACCGAACCGTGAGGGGATGTTCTTCCAAATGTGCTCGAGGTCGTCCACCCGATGCCCGTACTCGATGAGCGTCCAGAGCATCGTCATCCGGCGTCGTTGCTCGGTCGCGGAGGGCCATTTCGCGGTGATCGCTCGGACGATGGCGTCGATGTCAGTCGCGCTCAGCCGTGACGGCGGTTTGTCGTGCACACTCAGCACCCGATCGGCGAGACGCCATGCCCCGAGCATCCGCGAAATGGTGGTGGTGTGGGTGCGGGTGTTCCACATCCAGTGAGCCACACTCTCCACAATCCAGTTCTGGGTGAAGCCGTTCAGATCCGCCACAGCCTTCGGGCCCGGCCGATGGTGATCTGTGAGATCGAGGTCGACGAAGTGGATCAACCTCGGATCCCGATCGTCACGTCCGGACCACACGCGGTGTTCTGCTTCGATCCGGCGGACGCAGTCAGCGGCCAACACCCGCACAGCTCGTGTGGACGTGGTGAGTTCAGCGACCTGGAGCGGATCCGAGCCGATGAGAGTGCTCACCCCGCCGCGACGCAATGCGTGGTGCATATGTCGGAGGTGGACGGGGTCGAGGCTGGCTTTGGCGTCGGTGTCGCGCAGTTGCAGGGCGTAGACGAGCTCGAAACGGAGAGGCTCTTCCAACAAACCGAAGGGCACCGCACGCAACGTGGCCATGGTCCGGCCGGTCTGCTCGTCGATCGGTTCCGCGGAGCGCTGGATCCAGAGGTTCACATCCGCGGGTGGTGTCCGGCCGGCAGCGTTCCAGGTAGTGAGCCAGCACTGTGCCGCTGTTCGATGGTTCGAACATAACGTCGCGGTGACCTGGTCGTACCGGCAGCCGGGTATCGCGCATGATGGCGTCTTCTCCAGAATCGTCGGCCGGGTGAGTTCGATCCACTCCATGAGGCCGAGGTCGGCACCGTGCTTGTGGACAGAATTCTGGTAATGCCTGGCATGTGCGTAGCACAGGCCGGTTCGGCGGGTCGTGCGCTCGCATCCGACTAGGCACGTGCGTATGTCCCGACGCACGATCGGCGGAGAAGCACAGAACTCCTCCAACGACTGTCCCGAGGTCACGGCGTGCTCGGCGGTGCACGACGGGCAGAGTCGTACCCCGTCCACAACATGGAAGCAGCCCTCGCGCCAGCAGCGCCGCAACAGCGTCCGAGGATTGTCCGGGCTCGGAATCAGAATCAGCCGGCGATGGTCGTACTCGCCCGGTCGCCACTGCGTATCGATGTGGCTCAACAGGTGCTCGCGCCATGTCAGGACCGGTGGTGAACCGCTTTCTGTCCACAGCGAGAGCGCAGCACCGCCGCCGACGCCGATCAACGCGACGCTGTCATCGGCGGCGTGGGGCGGGGTGCCAGCGCCGAGGTAGCCGCTTTCATCGCAGTTTCGACATCGTGGGTGTAGATCCGGGTCGAGGTGATGCTGGCATGCCCGAGCAGCGATTGGACAACATCGATCGGTACCGGGTCGCAGTCGATCCCACGCAACAGCCGGGTGGCGAAAGTATGGCGCAGCATGTGCGGACCGCTCAGATCATGGCCGATAGCTCGTGAACACCGGTCCATCAGTCGTTTCACCGACTGGTAGCTCATCGCTCGTCCCAGCCAACGAGGCTCGGAGCGCACATTGACGAACACATGCGGACTCGAATCACGGACCGAGGCCGCCGAGAGGATCTCTCGACGCTCCAGGGCATAGTCGATGTAGGCCTCGACAACATCACGATGAACGAACAACGTTCGAGGCCGCCCTTTGGCGCGGGCCCGGTTCTCCACCGAGTTGCCGACACGCACGTGAAAGTGCGGGTCGACGTGATGGCAACCCAGCTGCCTCGAACCTCCACCGAAATGCAGATCGGCCACGAACAGCGACAACGCCTCGCCCACACGGATGGATAGTGCCCCGTGGAGTGGTGGACTTCGGATCGGCTCACGGTATGCGCGGTGATCGACGAGTCGCGGCGAATACTATGCTGTTTCGCTCGAACCGGTCAACGACACCACCGGTTCGGTAGCGTGCTGCTTGGCGGCGATCACCGCCCGAAGCTCGTCCATGCTCACATCCGAGACGTAGCGGCGGGTGACCTGCCATTCGTCGTGCTGTTCGATGACCACCGCGGTCGCCAGGCGCAGGAATGCCGCCGGGTTCGGGAAGATCTCCACGACGTCGGCTCGACGCTTGATTTCCTTGTTGAGCCGCTCGATCGGATTGTTGGACCAGATCTTCTGCCAGTGCGCCTTCGGAAACGCGGTGAACGCCAGCACATCGTGCTTGGCGGCTTCCATCAACGCCGCGACCTTCGGAAACGACCCGGAGAAGGTGTCGGTGACCTGATCCCACTGCGCGGCCACCTCGACCGGGTCGGTGTGCGCGAAGATCGTCTTGACCGCGGCCATCACCGGCGGCACATGCTTGGCCGCCACCGACGCCCGGATGTTGCGCATGAAATGCACCCGACATCTCTGCCACGACGATCCCGCGAACTGCTGCATCACAGCGGCTTTGAGCCCACTGTGGGCATCGGAGATCACCAGATGCACTCCCGACAGACCCCGGGCCTTGAGGCTGGTGAGGAACTCACGCCAGAACTCGAACGACTCCGAATCACCGACCGCGGTGCCCAGGACCTCGCGGGTGCCGTCGATCGACACCCCGGTCGCGACCACCAGCGCCTGGGAGACCACGTGCGCACCGACTCGGACCTTGCAGAAGGTGGCGTCGAGGAACACGTACGGAAAGCTCGTGTGCGTCAGGGTGCGCTCGCGGAACCGAGCGATCTCGGCATCGAGGCCGGCGCAGATCCGCGAGACCTCCGACTTCGAAATCCCGGATCCGACGCCCAACGCACCGACCAGATCGTCGACACTGCGAGTGGACACGCCGTGCACATAGGCCTCCATGACCACCGCGTACAGGGCCTTATCGATCCGGCGGCGCCGTTCGAGCAGCGACGGGAAGAAGGAGCCGGACCGCAGTTTGGGGATCTTGACCTCGACATCGCCGCTGGTGGTGGCCACGGTTTTGGTGCGGTGCCCGTTGCGATGGGTGATGCGGGTGTCGGTGCGCTCGTAGCGGCCGGCACCGAGCTTGTCGGTGGCCTCGGCTTCGATCAGCGCCTGCAGGCCGGTGCGGATCAGTTCGGCGAACACGGTGGCGCTGTCGGCACCGGTGAGTGCGTCGAGTTGGGCGAGCAGTGCAGAATGGTCGTGGGTCATCGCGTGGTTGCTTTCTGTGAGTCACTTTGGTCGGTAACTCGTTGATCACTACGCGATGGCCCACTCTCGGCGAGGGAGCGACACGCCACGGACCTGGCCCGATGCCCTCAACCGATTCCCACCACTCCCTGGGACTTACCCCACGGATGCCTGTTGTGGACAGAAGATCGACCAGGAAGCGGTCTCGGGTGCCGAGTTCGAGATGGGTGAGAGCCGTGCGAGCATCCGCATCCGCGATCCATCGCGGCGTGGCTTCGGTCTCCGTCACGGACCGTAGAGAATCGACCAACACTCGACGGGTGACGCCGAATTCACCGCCCGCTCGAGTGCCGGGAGGAAAGTACTTGAGCTGCGTCATCCGCGCGATCAGATCGGTTTCCAGCAGCTCATGCGCATCGGCCCACTCATAGAACGAGCGCACAGCAATGACCCACAACTGGACGGTCGACGCTGCCCGAGTCACCGCCGGACCATTTGTTTTCCCCATAGGAGTGGCCGCGACGATCTGTCGCCACAACGCGATATGACTGAGCGTTGCCGTGCGCCAGTCCATCGTCTGGGCACACCAGGAGAGATATCCCGCGACCCGGCGTCCATACTCACGGGCAGTGAGGGGTGATCGCCCACTGTCGCTGAGGTACTGCAGCCACGCGGTGCCAGCCGGGTGCATGCGCCCGTCGCGATCGACGATCACAAATCGCTGCTCACCGGTCTGGGTATGGATCGCTGACGTCACGCTGTACGTCGGCTTCTCCGGCATGCGTCCGGACGCTACGGCAAACTGCTGATAGCCGGATGCATAACTGTCAGAACATGTCTCGGTCTCCCCTGCGCGGACAAGCGCTGACATCGACTACATAGGGGTACATAACCGCTGGGCACATCTTCGGAGCGCGCTCGTACGCCACCACCTCCCGATTTTCGCACATACTTTCGAACCCTCGCTATGATCGGGGTGCGGCAGGTCGATGGAGGGGCGTCAACGGCGGTCTTCGGGAAGCGTCGGCCTGCCGCTGTTCGTCAGCGCGCGGGGGCCGCTACCTCTCCGAACCCGGTGAACACCGTCACCGGGTCCGGGCCGGGGATCCCGGAGAATCCTCGAGCCGAGAGGGGGGAGGTAGCGGCCCCTTGCTCGCCGCTGATCGGGACTGTAGCGCACCCGTCGGCCACCTCGCGCCGCGCCCGCATCGCACTGCCGAACGGCTCCACCGACGTGCAGGCCACTACGATCGTCGCAATCACGGCCGGCCGGAGGGATGAAGATGAGCACAGCTGCACTGCCTCGATCCGCGATGTCGACCCTGAATATCGCCGAGGGGCGGGGTGCGGCCGCCCCGAGACATTAAGACACCGAACGACCGTTTTGGGGCATATGTGACGTAGGACTCTTGTCGTCGGCGCCCTCAAACACAGTGCCTTTTCTGGATGTGAGGGCGCACCAGAACACAGCCCGGTGCATTGACCGTAGTGTGCGTGCTACGCCGTCCGCGATCACGACGACGAGAAGGGACCGGTGCATGACCACCGCCTACGCGCAGGGGCACGCCGCGGGTTTCCGCGAAGCCTCCGAGCGGGACCACCTCGGCGATGCAACCAGCGGGGACGACGCCGCGACATGGTTCACCGCGCCGGTCGGGCAGCCCGACGTCGACGCCTACGAACGCGGGTTCGTGGCAGGATTCGCCGAGTACTTCGCCGGCCGCGACTGACGGACCGCGGCATCGAACCGGCGACGACCGACGAGCGTCTCAGCCGGCCTCGGTGACGATCACGCTCGAGTCGGGCTGAGGCGGGTCGACGCCCGGGGGGTAGAGCACGATGACCTCGTCGCTGTCCTTCCAGCGGTAGCCGTAGTGCCCGTCGTCGAGCCGGACCAGGCCGGGCTGCCCGTGATCGTCTTCTGGAGGAAAGGCCATATCGGCCATCCTCTCACCGTGGCGACGATCGCCGACCGCGCCGTGGTGAGAGCCCCGTCTGCTTCCGATTCGCCGAGGAGCGCCGTGCAGACCACCCTCGCGACCGGAGGTGTCGGACCTCGAGGGGTAGCCGTAGTATCCGCCGGAAATCGGGCGGATTTGGCGTATCCGACTGGTGGGCACGGGGTTTCGAGTTCGGCATGCGCTGTCGACTGGTTGGTGCTTGACTGCCGATGATGATGTTGGTCGGTGCTGGTGGAGGCTGGGGTCGTGGCGACGCGGATGTTCGCGGACGAGGAGTTGGAACGACTGCGGGGATTCCCGGAGATCAGCCGCGAGGAGCTGTTCCGGTACTTCACGCTGACGCCTGCGGATCTGGCGTTCGTGGATCCGGGCCGGGGCCGGGGCCCAGCCGAGCGGCTGGGCTTGGCGATCGCGTTGTGTACGCTGCCGTGGCTGGGATTCGTGCCGGATCGGCTGGTCACGGCTCCGCCGGTGGCGGTGGCTCGTGTCGCCGAGCAGTTGCGGTTGGATCCGGTGGTGATCGGTGCCTACGGCAGGCGAGCCAAGACCCGCACCGAGCATGTGCGCCTGGCCGCGCGGTACCTGGGATGGCGTGCGGTCGGTGCGCTCGAGTTCAAGGAGCTCGATGAGTTCCTGCTCGCGCGGGCGATGGAGCACGATTCCCCGACTCTGCTGTTCCGGCTGGCGTGTGAGTATCTGATCTCGGCGAAGGTGATCCGGCCAGGCCCGGTCACCGTGGTCGAGCGGGTCGCCCACGCCCGCCACCAGGCCCAGACCGAAACCTATGACCGGCTCGCTCACGAGTTCACTGCGGCGCGGTGCGCGGAGTTGGACGGCTTGCTTGTCACCGACGCTTCGCTGGGGATCTCGCGGTTGCGGTGGCTGTCGACCGGGCCGGTGGAGGCCTCGGCGGCCGCGGTCCGCGCCGAGGTCGACAAGCTGGGTTTCCTGCGCGGGTTGGGCGCTGATCGGCTGGATATGTCGGTGCTGCCCGCCGAGCGGCGCCGGTTTTTGGCCACGATGGGCCGGCGCCTGAGTCCGCAAGCGCTGCAACGTCGGGATCCGCAACGCCGGTATCCGATCCTGCTCACGGTGCTGGCCCAGTCCGGCACCGATGTCCTCGATGAGGTCGTGGCGTTGTTCGATCAGGCGATCTCGGTGAAATTCGGTGCTGCCGAACGGAAGATGCAGCAGCGGCTGGCCGAACGAGGGAAGACTGGAGAGGACCGTCAGGCGCTGCTGGACGATCTGTTGGAAATCGTCACCGACCCCGGCGTTCCGGATGAGGAGATCGGTGCGCTGATCCGCGGCGAGAAGATCGGGTGGGAGCGCCTGCGCGCGGCGATCGCCCAGGCCAAGCCCAGGTTGCCGCGTGATCACGGGCATCTGGCGGCGTTGGATTCCTCCTACAACTCCCTGCGTCAGTTCACCCCCGCGGTGCTCGAAGCGGTGCGCTTCTGCGGCGGTACCGCCGCGACCGAGTTGCTGATCGCGGTGAACATGCTGCGCGAGTTGAACGCGACCGGGCGGCGCAAGGTCTTCGATGACGCCCCGACCGGGTTCGTGCCGATGAAGTGGCGCGGCTACCTCGACGAGGCCCGCAAATCCGGCAGCGCGACCGCGTATCGGCACTACTGGGAGTTGTGTGTGCTGCTCGGATTGCGTGACGGGTTGCGCAGCGGGGATGTGTTCGTGCCGGGCTCGCGCCGTTACGCCGACCCGGCCGCCTACCTGCTCACCACCGGGCAGTGGGAACCGCAACGCGTTGAGTTCTGCGGCCTGGTCGGGCGATCCGCCGATCCTGGCGTCGCGCTGGCCACCGTGGTCGCCGAACTGCACGACGCTCTCGGTGAGCTGGAGGAGGTGCTGGCCGGCGGGGACGGCCCGGTCCGGCTGGACGAGGGCGGGGATCTGGTGATCTCGCCGCTGAGCGCGGAAGATGTTCCCGCCGAGGCGATCACGCTCAAGGCCGAGCTGACCGAAATGCTGCCGTTCGCGCCGATCGTGTCGCTGCTGATCGAGCTGGACAAACGCACCGGCTACCTGGACTGCTTCACCCACGCCGGCGGTCAGGCCACCCGGACGCCGGAGCTCAAACGCAACCTGATCGCGGTACTGCTGGCGCACTCGACGAACCTGGGGTTGACCCGGATGGCCGAGGCGTGCGGAATCACCTACGACATCCTGGCCTGGACCGACGAGTGGTATGTGCGCGAGGAGACTTTGCGCGCGGCCAACCTGGTACTGGTCGGCTACCACCAGCGGCTGCCGCTGACCGCGGTGTTCGGCGCCGGAACACTGTCGTCGAGCGACGGGCAGCGTTTCCCGACGCGCGGTAAGTCGACCACGGCGCGGCCGTTGAGCCGCTATTTCGCCAGCGAGGGCCTGTCGACCTACACCCATGTCAGCGACACCCACGCCACCTACGGCACCAAGGTCATCGTGGCGACCAAACGCGAAGCCCACTACGTGCTCGATGAGATCCTGGGCAACGCCACCGATCTGCCGATCACCGAGCACGCCACCGACACCCACGGGGTCACCCTGGTCAACTTCGGGTTGTTCGACCTGCTCGGGATGCAGCTCTCGCCACGGATCCGGGATCTGGGGCGGATCACCCTGTACCGGCCGGGCCCGCGCGCCGAGGCCGAGGCCCGGTTCCCGCACGCGGGCCCGCTGATGACCCGCAAGGCCAACCTCGGCCTCGGGGAACAATGGAACAGCCGTTGGCGCTAAGGGATGATCTTGTCCGCCTAGCACAATGATCCACTTGGCTGCTGGGGTTCGGAGAAAGATCGTATGAGCGGTGTGGCGTGGGGCTACCGTCCGCCGGGTGCCGGTGGAATTTCTGACTGATGAGCAGGCCGCAGCGTACGGACGGTTCGTGGAGGAGCCGACCCGTCCGGAGCTGGAGCGGTTCTTCTACCTCGACGACGTCGATCGCGAGCTGATCGGGAAACGGCGGGGTGACCACAACCGTCTGGGGTTCGCACTCCAGATGTGCACGGTCCGCTACCTGGGGCTGTTCCTGGAGGACCCGCTGGATGTGCCGTGGCCGGTGGTGGAGTACCTGGCCGAGCACCTGGGCGTGGAGGACGCCTCGTGCGTGAAGCGGTACACCGAGCGGTTGAAGACGGCGTACGAGCACGCGTGGGAGATCCGGGACGCCTACGGCTACCACCAGTTCGAGGATCGCGAGTGGGGGCGGAAGTTCCGTACGTTTCTGCACGGGCGGGCGTGGACGGCCGCCGAGGGGCCGGTGGCGCTGTTCAACCAGGCGGTGGGCTGGCTGCGGCGCAACCGTGTGCTGCTGCCCGGGGTGAGCGTGCTGGCCCGGCAGGTGGCCGAGGTGCGGGGCACGGCCGAGCAGCGGCTGTACGCCACGGTGGCGGGGGCCGCGCGCCGCGCGGACGGCGCACTGCCGGCGGACCTGGTGGCGCTGCTGGATGTTCCGGAGGGCCGTCGGGTGTCGGAGCTGGAGCGGCTGCGCCGGCCGCCGACGCGGACGACAGGCACGAGCATGGCGAAGGCGCTGGAGCGGGTCGATGAGATCGCCGCGTTCCGTCTGGGCCGGGTGCGGATCGACAAGGTCCCGCCGAACCGGCTGGCGTCCCTGGCCCGTACGGGGCTGGGGTCGAAGGCGCCGAACCTGGAGCGCACCCCGGAGCCGAAGCGCACCGCGCTGCTGACCTCGGTGGTCCGTCACCTGGAAGCATCCGCAATCGATGACGCGCTGGATCTGTTCGCGCTGCTGATGCAGGTGAAGCTCATCAGCGCCGCGCGGCGGGCGACAGACCGGGAGTGGGTGGCGGGCCGGGCCCGGGTGGTGAAGGCGTTCCGCATGGTCGACGGGGTGTTCCGGCTGTGGAGCGAGCAACTGGATCTGATCGCCGAGAGCGCCACGGACTTCGATCCGGGCGCGATGTGGCGGGCACTGGAGACGGAGATCGGCCCCCGCGCGGAGATCGAGGCCGCGTCCAAGCTGGCGGCGGAGATGATCGGGCCGGGAGACGACGAGGCCGAGGCGGAGATGCGGCGCCTGCTGGCCACCCGCTACAACACCGTCCGCCCGTTCCTGTCGCTGCTCGGGGAGTCGCCCGCGCTGGGCGCAGCCTCCGCCGGCAAGCGCATCCTGGAGGCGGTACGGCGGCTGCCCGCGCTCGCACGGCGGAAGGTCAAGGTCAAGCCGCTGCTGCCGCGTGAGATCGACGCCAAGCTGGTGCCACCGGCGTGGCGGTCGGCGGTGTACTCCAACCCGGAGCTGCCCGAGGGTGCGGTGGACCGCGACGCGTACGTGGTGTGCGTGCTGGAGCAGCTGTACAGGGCGCTGAACTCCCGGAATGTGTTCGCCTCGCCGTCGAACCGGTGGGCCGACCCGCGGGCGCGGCTGCTGGCCGGCAAGCAGTGGGAGGCCGTCGCCGACGACGTCCTGCACGGCCTGAGCCTGGACGAGCCGGTCGAGGAACACCTCGCCGGGCGGGTGCGGGCGCTGGACGCGGCCTGGCAGCTGATGGCCGAGCGGCTGGAGGAGGCCGGGCAGGACGCGAAGCTGAGCTTCGAGGTGCAGCCAGGCGGCCGGCTGAAGCTGAACGTGGACCGGCTCGGCGCGGTCGGCGAGCCGAAGTCCTTGCGGTGGCTGCGCAAGACCACCGCGGCGATGCTCCCGAAGATCGACCTGCCGGACCTGCTGTTCGAGGTCGACTCCTGGACTGGGTTCCTGGACGCGTTCGTGCACCTCGGGGACGGCCGCACCCGCATGGAGAACCTGAAGACCTCCCTGGTGGCGCTGCTGGTCGCCGAGGCGTGCAACATCGGCCTGACCCCCGTCATCGACCCCGAGGACGAAGCACTGACCCGGGGCCGGCTGGTGCACGTCGACCAGTACTACCTGCGCGCCGACACCATCGCCGCGGCGAACGCGAAGCTGATCGAGGCCCAGGCGCGGGTGCCGATCGTCTCCCACTGGGGTGAGGGCCTGCTGGCCTCGGTGGACGGGCTGCGGTTCGTAGTGCCCAAGCGGACCATCAACGCCGGTCCCTCGCCGAAGTACTACCACTTCAAACGCGGGATCACGTGGCTGAACGCGGTCAATGACCAGGTCGCCGGGATCGGGCAGATGGTCGTGCCGGGCACCCCGCGCGACTCCCTGCACATCCTGGACACCCTGCTGAACCTGGACGCCGGGGTGAAGCCGGAGATGGTCGCCACCGACAACGCCTCGTACTCCGACATGGTGTTCGGCCTGTTCTCGATGCTCGGCTACAACTTCTCGCCCCGGTTCCGGG
>NZ_PCZU01000020.1:0-9777 GCF_002887785.1 Rhodococcus sp. ENV425 | reverse complement strand
ACGGCCCGCTGGAGCCGCTGGCCCGCAACAAGGCCAACCTGGGCAAGGTGGTCACGCACTGGCCGGACATGCTGCGGGTGGCCGGCTCCCTGGTGACCGGGCAGGTCCGCGCGTACGACCTGCTGCGGATGTTCGGCCGCGAGGGCCGCCCGACCCCGATGGGGCAGGCGTTCGCCGAGTACGGGCGGATCGCCAAGACGCTGCACCTGCTGCGCGTGGTCGACCCGGTGGACGACACCTACCGCAGGCAGATGAACCGGCAGCTCACCGTGCAGGAGTCCCGCCACAAGCTGGCCCGGGACATCTGCCACGGCAAGCGCGGGCAGATCATGCAGGCGTACCGGGAGGGCCAGGAAGACCAGCTCGGTGCGCTCGGCCTGGTCCTGAACGCCGCGGTGCTGTGGACGACCCGCTACCTGGACGCCGCCGTAGAGGAGCTGCGGGCGCTGCCCGCCGAGGAGCGGGAGTACGACGTCCTGGACGAGGATGTCGCCCGCCTGTCCCCGCTGCGTCACGCGAACCTCAACTGCCTGGGCCGCTACAGCTTCCGCGCCTCCACCCCCGTGGGCGGGGGCCTGCGGCCGCTGCGTGACCCGGACGCAGCCGGGGTGGACGAGGACGGGGAACAGTGAGCCTGCCGGCCGGGCCGCCGGTGGCTGTCAGTGCACGGGGCGGCGGCCGAGGATGGTCCAGGCGGTTTCGGTGACGGCGGCGACGGCGATGCCGAAGGCAAGGTGGGCGGCGAAGCCGCGCAGGTGGGTTACGGCCGGGTAGTCCCGGTTGGGGGCGGAGAAGCCGGCCAGTGGGGTGATGCCCTCGTCCACGATCAGCGACATCGCGGCTCCGGAGGCGAGTCCGGCCGCGACCGGTGTGAGGCCGGTGGTGCGGCGCAGCAGCGCGTACACCGGAGCCCAGCTGATGGCGAGCCCGTAATGGAACGCCGTCCCGGCCCGCTCCCGCGCCTTGTCGTCGAGGTGGATGCCGAGCAGGCCGAGGGTCTTGTCGGCGGCGATCTGAGAGGGGGAGCCGGGCCGGGCGGCGTCCTCACGCCGGCGGGTCTCGTCGGATTCGAGCTGGTAGAGCTTCATGCTCACCGGCTCCATCACCTTCGTCGCCGCGTACCCGGCGACCGGGGCGATGACGGCGTCGGTGAGCAGATCAGCAGTGGTCTTCATGGTGCTCTCCTTCCTGTCGGCCCCCTTCGGGGTGGCCGCGGGCCGCGACCACCCCTGGGGGTGCTCAGCAGCAGCCGGACGAGGAGGTGCCGGTGAGGATCTGGTGGATGAGCGGCTGTTCGATGGCGTAGGCGTCGGCGACGGGCAGCACTCGGGAGCCGGGGTGGCCGGCCAGCCAGTCCTCGGCGGCCGCGGCGCTGGTGAAGAAGTGGATCTCGTTGCAGAAGCTGGTGCGGATGGAGGCCGGAGTCTCGCAGGCGACGAGGGAGACGACCGCACCGGCTGGCTCCACGCTGGTGGGCCCGTCCGGGGGCACGGTCAGCCGCACCGGCTCCCCGGTGGCGCGGCAGGGGGAGGTCACCTGGGCGGTGTGGCCCAGGACGGCGGGGAAGACCAGGGTGTCGAGCGCGCACCAGGTGTACAGGGTGCGGCCGTCGGTCTCGTAGCGGTGCGGGGTGGGGTTGAGCGTCAGGCCGTAGCCGGTGACGCGGCCCTGAGTGTCGTACTCGGTGTCGGGCATGGCCGCGAGCGCCTGGCGGATCTCCTCACGGGTGCGGCCGGTTTCGGCGGCGAGCTGGTCGACGGTGACCGGCTCACCGGCCGCCAGCAGCGTCAGCAGGGGCCGCAGCAGAGCCAGTTCCAGGCCGGGAGCGCTGGTGAGCGAGTCGGTGAAGCGGGGGGCGAAGTCCTGGGTGTCGGTGTCCACGACCGCGTTCCTTCCTTGGGTGGATGGGTCCGATGCGTGCCGACCGTAGGGTCTGCCCCCGGGGTGAGGGTCAAGTGCGCTGCGGGTCGCCGGCCCAGCACAGGTCGCCCTCCGCCAGGTCCGCCCGGTGTTCGACCTGGAACTTCTCGATCCGGTCCAGGATCTGCTGCTGGGCGGCGATACGCTGGCGCAGCCGTTCGCGGGAGCGGTGCAGCAGCTCGGCCAGGTGCGAACCCACCGGCCCGGGGGGGCCGTCGAGATACGCCGTGGTCAGTTCCCGGATCTCGGCGACGGTCAGGCCCAGGCCACGCAGCTCGCCGATGAACCGCACGCACCACAGCGCGTCGGCGGTGTAGAGCCGGTAGTTGGCCGGGCTGCGGCCCAGGGTGTAGATCAGCCCGAGGTCGGTGTACTCGCGCAGCGTCTTGACCGGCACCCCCGTCCGGCGGGACAGCTCGCCGACCGTCATCGGCCGCGTCCGGCTCCCACTCATGATCGATCCTTCCCGGCGGTTTCAGCTGGCGCAGCAGGACAGCTTGGTGACGTCGCGGGTGTAGGTCTGGGCGGCGAGCTTCAGGCCCTCGGCCATGGTCAGGTAGGGGCACCACAGGTCGGCCATCTGCTGCACCGTCATCTGGTTGGCCAGCGCGTAGACGGCGGTGGCGACGACGTCACCGGCGCCGTCGGCCAAGACGTGCGCGCCCAGCAGGCGGCCGGTGGAGGCGTCGGCGACGAGCTTGATCAGGCCGCGGGTGTCGCGGTTGACCAGCGCGCGCGGCACGTACTCGAGCGGCAGGACGCGGCAGTCGCAGGTGTAGCCCTGGGCGACGGCCTCGGCGTCGGTCAGGCCGGCGGAGGCGATGGCCGGGCTGGTGAAGGTGACCCTGGGCAGGTGGCGGTAGTCCACCGTGCGCCCGGCACCGTCGAACGCGTTGTCGGCGATCAGCGCGCCGTGGGCGGAGGCGACGTAGACGAACTGGGGGTGCCCGGTGACATCCCCGGCCGCCCAGATCCGCGGATTGGCCGTACGCAGATGCCCGTCGACGACGACTTCGCCCCGCTCGCCGGTCCCCACTCCAACCGCCTCCAGGCCGAGTCCGTCGGTGACCGGACGGCGGCCGGTGGCCACCAGCAGCTCGTCGGCGCGCAGCTGAACCTCGCGGCCGTCGCCGGTGCGGGCGGTCGCCACGACCTCGCCCGAGTCACGGCGCACCGCGGTCAGGCGGGTGTGGGTGTGGACGGTGATGCCCTCGTCCGCGAAGACGTCCTGCAGGGCGGCGGAGATCTCGGGTTCCTCACCGGAGGTCAGACGACTGCGGGCCACCACGGTGACCTTGGCGCCCAGGCGGGCGAACAGCTGAGCCTGCTCCAGCCCGACATACCCGGCACCCAGGACCAACAGGCTCTTAGGCAGTACGTCCAGGTCCATGGCGGTGGTGGAGGTCAGGTAACCGGCCTCCTCCAGGCCGTCCACGGGCGGCGCCCACGGAGCGGATCCGGTCGCGATCAAGTAGTGCGCGGCCTCGATCCGGCGGCTGCCGCCGCCGACAAGCGCCACGTCCAGGGCGGGGCTGTCCGGGCTGCCGGTGAAGCGAGCGGTGCCCTCAAGGATGTCCCAGCCGTACTCGGCGGCCAGGTCCGTGTACTTCTCCGCCCGCATCTCCTGGACCAGCTTGTCCTTGCCGTCGATCAGCGCGTCGAAGGCCACCGGCCCTGCCTCGGTCCGGATGCCGGGGAAACGCTGCCCCTCCAGCGCGCTGCGGCGGGCCTCGGCGGCGGCCAGCAGCGCTTTGGACGGCACACAGCCGGTGTTCACGCACGTCCCGCCGGTCGTGCCGCGCTCGACCATCACCACCGAGCGGCCCTTGCGACGGGCGGCGATCGCGGCGGCGAACGCCCCGCCCCCGGAGCCGATGACCGCCAGGTCGTAGCCGTTGTCCGCTGCGTTCACCGCAGCACCTCCTCGCGTCCCGGGTCCCGTGTGACCGGGACCGCTTCTATGCGCCTTGCCGAATAGCTCACCACGACCATACTATGCGGCCAGGCGAATAATTCCAGTTGTGGAGGCCCGCATGTCCGACCGCGTCACTGCCCCCGCCCCTTCCACTCAGGAGGGCCCGCAGGAGATGCCGTGTACCCATCTGGACACGGTGGCGAAGTTCTTCCGCGCCCTGTCGGACCCCACCCGGCTGAAGCTGCTGGAGTACATCCTTCGCGGCGAGCGGACCTCCGCCGACTGCGTCGCCTACGCCGGCATCTCCCAGCCCCGCGTCTCGGTGCACCTGTCCTGCCTCACCGACTGCGGCTACGTCACCGCTCGCCGCGACGGCAAGAAGCTGCGCTACTCCGTCGGCGACCCGCGCGTGGCCGACCTGATCATCCTGGCCCGCTCGCTGGCCGCGGACAACGCCGCCGCCCTGTCCTGCTGCACCCGCATCCCCGACAGCCAGGACTGACCCAGCAAGGAGCACCACCGCCATGCCCGCCACCCACCGGCCCCCACGCCGGAACACCTCCGAGCCCTCCGGCGCCGGCCTGGCCGGCGCCGGGATCGGCGCCGCCCTGCTGATGATCGCCTGCTGCGCCGGGCCCGCCCTCATCGCCGCCGGCGCCCTCGGCGCGGTCGGCGGCATCCTCGGCAACCCCTGGGTGATCGCCGCCGCGGTCCTCGCCCTGGCCGCCGCCGTGACCGCCGTCATCCGCCACCGCGCACGGCGCAGTGCCTGCTGCCCGCCCACCACGCGCTCCGCCGACCGGGACCGCTCGCCCACCCCGGCCGACCAGAAAGGCCCCCGCTCCCGATGACCATGTTCCCGCCCCGCCGCCGCACCCTCCTCGCCCTGGCCACCACTGCCGCCCTCGCGGCCGGCGCCACCGCCTGCGGCACCGGGACCACCCCGGCCAAGACCACCGCCGCAGGCGGCACCGCCAAGGGGTCGGTGTCCAAGGACGGCACCGAGGTGACCACGATCAGCGACGAGAAGATCCAGGTGCCGGGCGAGAAGCCGACCGCGGTGTTCTTCTTCTCCGTCGGCTGCGGCGAATGCTCCGAAGGAGCCAAGTCCCTGGCCAAGGCCGGCAAGGAGCTGAACGGCAAGGCGAACGTCCTCGCGGTGGACATGGACCCGGGCGAATCACCCCAGCTCATCCGGCAGTTCCTCGACTACATCAAGGCACCCCAACTGCCCGCGGTCATCGACAAGAACGCCACGCTCTCCCAGCGGTACCAGGTCGCCGCGCTGTCCACGCTGATCGTCGTCGACCCGGCCGGCAAGGTCACCTACCGGGCCACCGACCCCGGCCCCGAGGCGATCCAGGCCGCCCTGGAGAAGGCGGGCGCCAAGTGAACGGCCTGCTCACCCTCGCGTTCGCCGCCGGGATGATCGCACCGGTCAACCCCTGCGGGTTCGCCCTGCTGCCCGCCTGGATCACCTCTGCCCTCGGCGACACCGACACCTCACCGCTGCCCGTGCGCCTCGGCCGCGCGCTGCGCTCCGGTGTCGCGCTGACCCTCGGCTTCGCCGGAACGCTCGCCGCCGCCGGGCTCGTCGTCAGCGCCGGAGCCCGCGCCCTCATCTCCGCCGCCCCCTGGCTCGGGCTGGCCACCGGCGTCATCCTGCTGCTGCTCGGCCTGGCCGGGCTGACCGGCCGGACCCTGACCCTCCGGCTGCCCGCCTCCGGTGGCCGGGCGGCCGAAGGCCCGCCCACCGCCCGCCGCATGGCCGTCTTCGGAATCGGCTACGCCGCCGCGTCCCTGTCCTGCACCTTCGGCGTGCTCCTCGCCGTCATCGCCCAGGCCCAGGCCACCGCCAGCTACGCCGGTCTCCTGCTGCTCTTCGCCGTGTACGCCGCCGGATCCGCCACCGTCCTGCTGCTCATCTCCCTGACCACCGCGGCCGCGGGGTCCGCCCTCACCCGGAAGGTCACCGCGCTGGCCCGCTACGGCCCTCGCGTCACCGCCGCCGTCCTGGTCCTGACCGGCGCGTATCTGACCTGGTACTGGTGGACCCCCGCCACCGCCGGCAGCACCTCCATGAGCACCACCTCGGGCGCTCTGGCCGGTTTCTCCGCCACCGCCTCCGTCTTCATCCAGGCCCACACCACCATCCTGGCCACCCTGGCCGCCCTCGCGGTGCTGGCCGTGATCACCGCCTACTGGCGCCACCACCGGCGCGTCCCCGCACCCCGACAACCCGCCTCCGGCTGCTGCACGGCGAACGACGACACCGCCCCCGCCGCTGCGCCCGCCGGCCGCCCGGGCGAAGAACCCTGCTGCACCCTCCCGGCTGCGGCCCGGCAAACAGCAGGCCAGGCTGAACACCGGACCCGGCACTGCCCCACCCGCCGGCGGGAAGCCGCCACCGTACGGACCACAGCCCAGACCCGGGCCGGGCGCTCGGATCGGAGGAGGATCATGAGCGAGCACTTCGACGCCATTGTGATCGGCATGGGGCCGGGCGGGGAGGTAGCCGCCTCACGGCTACTGGCCGCAGACCGGCGCGTCGCCGTCATCGAACAGGAACTGATCGGCGGAGAGTGCGCCTACTGGGCCTGCATCCCCTCCAAGACCCTGCTCCGCCCCACCGAGGCACGCGCGGAAGCCACCCACACCGCCGGTCTCGAGCGGCCCGCCCTCAACTGGCCGCAGGTACGCGACTACCGCGACTACATGATCCGCCACCTGGACGATTCCGCCCAGGCCGACGGCTACCGCAAGCAGGGCGCCACGGTCATCAAGGGCACCGCCCGCCTGACCGGCCCCGGCCACGTCGACGTCGACGGCCGGCAGCTCACTGCCGAACACATCATCCTTGCCACCGGCTCCGAAGCCACCCGGCCCCCCATCGAGGGCCTGGAGACGGTACCGGTGTGGACCAACCGGGAGGCCACCACCCTTACCGACATACCCCAGCGCGCCCTGATCATCGGCGGCAGCGCGGTGGCCGCCGAACTCGGCCAGTTCCTCGCCCGCATGGGTACCCAGGTCACCGTCGTCCAGCGCGGCCCGCTGCTGCTGGGCCGCGAAGAGCCCCGCCTGGGCGAGATCGCCGCCGAGCACCTGGCTGCGGACGGCATCGACATCCGCCTGAACACCCAGGCCCGCGCCGCCCGCCGCGACGGCACGGACACGGTCGTCGAACTCGACGACAACACCACCGTGCGCACCGACGTCATCGTCCTCGGCGCCGGCCGCACCCCCCGAACCCGCGGACTCGGCCTGGAAAATGCCGGTGTTCAGACCGGCTCCCGCGGTGAACTCGCCGTCGATGCACACGGCCGCCTGACCGATGGACTGTGGGCGCTCGGCGACGTCACCGGCGTAGCGATGTTCACCCACGTCGCCAAGTACCAGGCCCGCATCGTCACCGACGCCATCCTCGGCACCCCTCGCCCCGCCGACTACACCGCAGTCCCCCGCGTCATCTTCACCGAACCCGAGATCGCCGCCGTCGGCCTCACCACCGAACAGGCCCGCCACCAAGAAATCGACACCGCCACCACCGAACTCGCCCTCGCCGACGCCATCGCCCGCCCCTGGACCTACCAGAAAGACCCCTCCGGCACCCTCGGGCTGATCGCCGACCGCAACCGCCGCACCCTCATCGGCGCCTGGGCCATCGCACCCCAGGCCGGCGAATGGATCCACACCGCAGCCCTGGCCATCCGCCACCGCCTGCCCCTGGAGGCCCTCACCGAGTCCATCGCGCAGTTCCCCACCTACAACGAGGCGTACGCCCAAGCCGCCGAACGCCTCACCCGTGACCTCACCCGATAGCGAGACGGCCCGCGCTCGGCTTGGGCAGCCGGCGCAGGATCACCCTGGGGGTCTCTCATAAATGAACAGTTGCGAGAGTTCTGCGAGAGGCCCGAAGTGGATCACGTTTCCGCAGGTCGCCGTTCGCAGAAGTCCTCTCAGAACCCGCACGTTGTGCGAGACAGTTCTGACAGACTTCCGGGGTGGATCTGACGCCCGATCAAGCCGCAAACGCGGTAGAACGAAACGACTGTCCGAAGTGTGAAGCCCCGGCGGGCAGTGCCTGCCGCACGCGCGGCGGGAAGACCGCGACGAAGTACCACACGGCCCGCTTCATCCTCGTGCCCGCGCTCCGCGAGGAACTCGACGTCCTCGTGCCCGAGGACCGCGGCCCGGGACGGCCGTGGAAGCCCGGTCCGCCCGCCGAGGCTCTGCCGGCCGCCGCGGCGGCCAAGCCGATCCGGATCGGGTACGCGCGCTGCTCGACCGCGCAGCAGGAGTTGCAGAGCCAGCTGGATGCGCTCGAACCGGTCTGCAAGCGGATCTTCTCCGAGAAGATCAGCACGCGCGTGAAGACGCGGCCAAAGCTGGAGGCGGCGCTGAAGCTGGCGTACGACATCAAGGAGGCCGCCCCCGACCAGGAGGTCATCCTCACCGTCCACGAGCTCAAGCGCCTGGCCCGCAACGCCGCCGAGCTGATGACCCTGTCCAACCAGCTCCAGAAGGCCGGCGTCCAGCTCGAACTCCTCACCGGCCCCCTCACCGGCATCTACGACCCCAACGGCATGGGCGCCATGTTCTTCGCCGTCCTCGCCGTCGCTGCCCAGCTCGACCGCAACTACATCCGGGAGAAGACCCTGGAAGGCCAGGTCGCCGCCGCGACCAAGGGCAACCACGGCGGACGGCCGAAGGTCATCGACGACGACATGCTGCTGTTCGCCCGCGCGCTCAAGGACAAGGGCGTGCCCGTCCCCGAGATCGCCAAGAAGCTGACCATCAAGACCGGGAAGAACGCCGGACAGCACCCCTCCGTCGCCTCCGTCTACCGCGCGCTCGCCGACGCCGAGGAGACCGGCCAACCGGCCGGGCCGGAGATCATCGCCCCGCGCCGCCCGATGCGGGTGGACCTCACCGGCCCCGGCAGCGGCACCGACCCCGAGCTGATGGAACGGCTCACCCGGCAGGTCCTCGAAGGCGACGGCGTGCTGGACACGCTCGTTGAACAGAGCGAGGAACAGACGGACGACGTCGTGGCGGCGCTGCTGGCGCAGGCCCGACGCGAAGGGGAGGGCGCGTGATC
The DNA here is from genome assembly GCF_002887785.1 of Rhodococcus sp. ENV425. Taxonomy (NCBI): domain Bacteria; kingdom Bacillati; phylum Actinomycetota; class Actinomycetes; order Mycobacteriales; family Nocardiaceae; genus Rhodococcus; species Rhodococcus sp. ENV425. The sequence goes on along the minus strand of NZ_PCZU01000020.1, from coordinate 841 downwards.
CGCACGCCGCACCGCACGAAGGGGCCCGGCGTACTCGGCGCCCAAGGCCCCGGCCAGGCCGGGCCGTTCGGCCGCTGGCCCGACGGCACCGAGGACGACGAGACAGACACGCCCGGGGACACCCAGGCCAGCCCGCGCACGCCTGATGTGAAGGTTCGGGGGTAAACGGGCCGCAGCGCGTTTGAGTACGGGGGGGGGCGGGGCGGCATGGAACAGACAGCAGACGGCGAGGACAGGCCCTCGCTGCTGGGGGACGTCATCTCGGTCTCCGGCGCGTTCGAGGGCAGCGAGGACATCGCCGTCGCCCGCGACCTCGCCCGTGGATTCCTCACCGATGTGCAGGCCGTACACGGGCTGCCGGTGTCCGCACGGGCGATGGGCATGGTGCAGCTCGTGGTCAGCGAGCTGGTCACCAACGCCCGCAAGTACGCGCCCGGCCCCTGCCTGCTCACTCTGGAGATCAACGGCGGCGCCATCGAGGTGACCGTCTGGGACAGCAACCCCACCCCGCCCGCGATCCTCGCGCCCGACCCGACCCGCATCGGTCAGCATGGGCTGGAGATCGTGATGGCCGTCGGCCAGAGCTTCGCCATCCACCGCGAACCCGTGGGCAAGCGGATCACCACCGCGATCGTGCTGGCCGACGACCCCGGCGGAGACGCCGCCGGCCGTCAGCTATGACGGCGTGAGACCGGAGCGAGCGGGTAGCCATCCGGAGCCGACCGGGGAAAGGCCATGGCACCTGGGGAGGTCGAAAGGCCTTCCCTGTCGGCAGACACGACCGTCCTGACCACCGAGAGCGGCAGGACACGGTTGCGTCCATCAGGATGGTGTACGAGCC
>NZ_PCZU01000149.1:67189-80575 GCF_002887785.1 Rhodococcus sp. ENV425 | reverse complement strand
GGCTGTCACGGTGGCGGCGGTGGGGCTGGCGTGGGATCGCTACCGCAGCCTGGGGCATGCCGTGCTGGGGGCGGGGCCGCAGGACGCGACGTCGTGGCTGATCACCCGCGGCGGGTCGCTGGATCGGCGCCGCGTCTCGCTCGAGGCGGACGGCATCATCGGCTGGACGGTGCGGCAGACGTTCTTCCAGCGCCGCGCCGGGGTGGCGACGGTCGTCGCCGCGACCCCGGCCGGTACGGGCCGCTACGCGGTGGTGGACCTCCCCGCGGAGCAGGCGTGGGCGCTGGTCGAGGCGGTCACTCCCGGGGCCGGCGACGGATGGGTGCGCCGATGAACCCGATCGATCGGCCCCCGGACCTGGCCGCGCTCGACGCGCGCCTGATCGAGTGCCGGGCTTGCCCGCGCCTGGTCGCGTGGCGGGAGCAGGTGGGCCGCGAGAAGCGTGCCGCATACCGCGACGAGGAGTACTGGGCGCGTCCCGTGCCCGGGTTCGGACCGGCGGATGCGTCCCTGCTGATCGTGGGCCTGGCCCCGGCCGCGCACGGCGGCAACCGGACCGGCCGGATGTTCACCGGCGACCGCTCGGGCGACTTCCTGTACGCCGCGCTGCACGCGGCGGGCCTGGCGTCGCAGCCCACCGCGACGCACCGCGGCGACGGCCTCGAACTGTTCGGCACCCGCGTCACGTCGCCGGTGCACTGCGCGCCGCCGGCCAACCGGCCGACGCCGCAGGAGCGGGACACGTGCCGCACCTGGCTCGACGCGGAGCTACAGCTGCTGGCGCCGACGTTGCGCTCGGTCGTGGTGCTCGGCGGCTTCGGATGGCGGGCGCTGCTCCCGGTGCTCGACGACGCCGGCTGGGCCGTGCCGCGTCCCCGCCCCGGATTCGGGCACGGCACGGCGGTGGAACTGCGGCCGCGCGGCGACGCTGCGGACCGCAGGCCGCTACACGTGTTCGGTTGCTATCACGTGAGCCAGCAGAACACGTTCACCGGCCGGCTCACCCCGGCCATGCTCACCGCCGTGCTCACGGACGCGGCGCGGGCTGCCGGACTGCGCTCGTGAGCGCGGCCATGCGGGCGACGAACAGGTGCAACCCGGCGGGGGCGAGCGCACCGACCGGCAGCAGCAGGGTCCGCCAGTCGGCGACGAGGAGCTGATCGCCGCCGGGACCGCCGGCCAGGCACACCACGAAGCCGACGATCCACGCCAGCAGCGGCCACGCCGCGCGCGAGGCGGACCCGGTCTCGGCACGCATCGCCATCACCAGGAGCATGTTCGCCGCGCCGGCCAGCACGATCGTGATCGGGAACGGCACCGTGCCGATGTACAGGCCGAGGAAGAACACGGACAGCAGCGCGCAGAGGAAGCCGTCGAAGGTCAGCAGCGCGACGATGCCCGGCCGCGGCTTCGGCGCCGGCGGGGCGGGAGCTTCGGTGGCTGTGGTGGCGGGATCGACCGTCATCGTTCGATAGTGCGCCACCGGCGCGGGTGGGTGGTCACCGGGTCCCGGCCGATCACGGCACCGGCGGGTAGCCCATGAGCGTCAGCACGTGGCTGGCCTGGTCCGCGAATCCGTAGAGCGCCTGGTAGTAGGCGGCGTTGATCTGGTCCGCGTAGGGACGCAGCGAATCGACGAATGCGACGATCTGGTTCTGGACGGACCAGTTGTACATCAGGACCCTCTCGTGTGACCACGATCACCTGTCCGGTGCTCGTGGTCACACTAACTCAGCCCGGCGAAGAGGTCACGCTCCCGGCCGGAGCCGTCGACGTCGCCGCGGTCGCCCCGGACGAGCACGTAGTGCTCCTGCTCCAGCACGGGCTGCGCGACGAGGTTGGACAGGGCGAACTGTGCTCCGCCGGGCGCGACGACGACCTGGGTCGCGTGCGCCGCCAGGGCCGCCCGCTTGGCGTCGAGCACGCCGGCGACGTCGACCACGGTGGTGACCTGTTCGTCGGGCACGCACGGCAGGTCGTCGGGGCCGGGACGCTGCCACCCGTCGGGCAGGCCGGTCATCTCCGCGATGCCGCGGCGCAGGGCGCTCGCCTCGGTGACGGTCCAGTACAGCTTCGCCGGATCCCACGGTGCGCCGGCGTGCGGGTAGGCGCCGGTCCCCGCGGCCTCGACCGCTGCGGTCACGACGTGATGCACCTGGATGTGGTCGGGGTGGCCGTAACCGCCCACGGGGTCATAGGTGACCACCACGTGCGGGCGCAGTTCCCGGATCACCGCGACGAGTGCGGCCACCGCCTCGTCGCGGTCGGCGTTCACCCAGGCCCGCGGGTTCGCGGCCGACGGGGTGCCGGCCATCCCGGAGTCGCGCCAATGCCCGGCGCCGCCGAGGAAGCGGGGCGCGGGCACGCCGAGGGCGGCCAGCGCCCGGCCGAGCTCGTGGATGCGATAGCCACCGAGCTGATCGGCCCGGTCGGCGGTGAGCTGCGCCCATTCGTCGCCGACGACCTCGCCCTCCTCCCCGAGGGTGCACGTCACGACGGTGACCTCGGCGCCCTCGGCGGCGTAGCGGGCGATGGTGCCGCCCGTGGTGATGGATTCGTCGTCGGGATGGGCGTGCACCAGCAGCAGGCGTTTCGGCGCGGGGGCGTTCCGATCGGTCACGGTGTGGTCCTCCACCAGTTCTGCGCGTCGGACAGGGAACCGGCAGGGATCGAGCCGGCCAGCGTCACGCCCTCGACGCCGGGTCCCGCGGCGATCACGGTGCGGTCCTGCACGATCGGCAGGGTGACGGCGAGGTCCCACAGCTTCGGCTGCGCCCCGGCCAGGACGGCGGGCACGTCGCCGGCGCCGCGCAGGGCCCCGGCGAGTTCCGGGTCGGGGGGGGGGTCGCACACCCCGGACACGTTGCTCGGTGCGGCGAGTTGCGCCTCGGCGGCCTCGATCTCGTCGTCGGGAACCGGCCCGGTGTCACCGTCGGGAACCGGCCCGGCGTCACCGTCCGGAACGGACTCGGCGTCACCGTCCGGAACGGACTCGGCGTCACCGCCGGGGGCGGGCTCCGGCGTCGGGGTGGGTGCGGGAGCCGGCTCGACGGAGCCGGGGCCCTGCTCGGGAAGCGCTGGGGGGCAACCGAATCGGGACAGCGCAGCGGTGGCGGGGTCGCCTCCGGCGCGCGTCCAGCCGACCACCGCATGCACGGTCCCCTCGACGAGGGCGTCGCCGTAGAGCTCGTCCGGCGGCAACGTCGTCACGGTGGCGGCGACACCGGCCCCACGCAGCTGGTCCGCGGCGGTGCGGGCGACGGCGTCGGCCACCGGCGAGTTCTCCGGCACGCCCAGCACGAGGGTGAGCGGCACGCCGCCCTGGGCGAGCAGACCCGTGGTCGCGGTCTCGGGCGCCGGGGTGCCGGTTGCGTCGATCGTCGCCGGGCCGGCCGGTACATACCCGGCCCCGGCGAGGAGCGCGAGGGACTCCTCGCGGCCGGGCCGCGGCGGCATCGTCGGCGAATAGCCGGGATCGGACGGGGCGAGCACCTGCGCGCGGGCCGCGACGACGGCCGATTCCGTGCCGGCCGCGACGGTGGCCAGCAGGTCCGGGTCGAGAAGCCCGAGGACGGCCCGGCGCACGCGCGGATCGGCGAACTCGGTCGTGCGGCCGTTGAGGGTCAGCTCGAGGACGCGGGGCTGCAGCTGGGTGCCGGTGCGCACCTGCGGGATCGCGCCGAGCTGGGCGAGCAGCGCGGATCCCCCACCGTGCATCTGCGCGACCTGCGCGTCGCCGGTGCGAATGGACTCGGCGAGCTGCGCGTCGGTTCCGCCGCGGCGCAACAGGATCCGGTCGGGCCGGGCCGGCGTGCCCCAGAAGCGATCGTTGCGTTCGAGCAGGATCTCGCCGCGGCCGCGGTCGACGGACTTGACATGGAACTGCCCGCCGGACACCGGGATCGATTCGGCGAGGCTCGTGGTGAAACCGCCCGGAGTGTCCTTGACGAGGTGAGCCGGCAGCAGGTGGGTGAACAGTTCCCGCCACGCCGGGTAGGGCTCGCGCAGCGTGACGGTGACGGTCTTGCCGCCGCCGGAGGATCCGACGTCCTCGATGAGGCGGTATCCGGCGGGATCGACCACACCGGGCTGGGTGATCATCTGCTGCCACAGGTACCGGAAGTCCTCGGCGGCGATGGGCGCGCTGTCGGACCACTGCGCCTCGTCGCGCACCTGATAGGTGATGGTGAACGGGGCCTGCGAGGTGACCTCGGCCGATGCGAGGACGGACTCGTCGAGCACCCAGGCGGAGGCGCCGGGCCGCGCGGGGTCGGGCACGGGCCGGAACGCGCTCGGCAGCACCATCCCGGCGACGGTGTTGCCGACGGGCGACTGGTCGGCGAGCAGGTGCGGGTTGAGCCCGGCGCCCACGTCGTCGACGGCCACCACGACGGTGTTGAGCTGGGGAACCGGGGTGGGGGTCCGGGTGGGCTCGGTCTGCTCGATCGGCGGCGGCGGATCGGCGGTGCACGCCGTCAACCCCAGCACCGCGGCGACCGCGGTGATCCCGGCGATCCTGCGCATCCGGCCTCCCTTCCCTCCGGGATGCGGCGGTGGTCCCGGCCGCGCCGGGACCACCACTGCCGCGACTACTTGTTGCGAGCCTTCTCCCGCGAGCGGGCGCGGGCCCGGTCGGTGGCCGACAGGTGCACCTTGCGGACGCGGAGGATCTCCGGGGTGACCTCGACGCACTCGTCGGACGCGCAGAACTCCATGGCCTCCTCGAGGCTCAGGGTGATCGGCTTCGCGAGGGTCTCCATCACGTCGGCCGTGGAGGAGCGCATGTTGGTGAGCTTCTTCTCGCGGGTGACGTTGATGTCGAGGTCCTCGGCGCGCGGGTTGATGCCCACGACATGGCCCTCGTAGGTGTCGCTGCCCGGCTCCACGAAGAAGGTGCCGCGGTCGCCGAGCTGGATCATGGCGAACGGCGTGACCGAGCCCGAGCGGTCGGAGACCAGCGAGCCGGTGTGCCGTGCGCGGATCTCCCCGGCCCACGGAGCGTAGCCGTGGAAAACGGCGTTGGCGATGCCCGTGCCACGGGTCTCGGTGAGGAAGTCGGTGCGGAACCCGATGAGGCCGCGCGACGGGACGATGAACTCCATGCGCACCCATCCGGCGGCGTGGTTGGACATCTGCACCATCTTGCCCTTGCGGGCCGCGAGCAGCTGGGTGATCGCGCCGAGGTGTTCCTCGGGGCTGTCGATGGTGAGTTCCTCGTAGGGCTCGTGCACCTTGCCGTCGACCTGCCGGGTGACCACCTGCGGCTTGCCGACGGTGAGCTCGAAGCCCTCGCGGCGCATCTGCTCGACGAGGATGGCCAGCGCCAGCTCGCCGCGGCCCTGCACCTCCCAGGCGTCGGGGCGGCCGATGTCGAGCACGCGCAGCGACACGTTGCCGACCAGCTCCGAGTCGAGACGGGACTTGACCATGCGCGCGGTCAGCTTGTGGCCCTGCACGCGGCCGACGAGCGGCGACGTGTTGGTGCCGATGACCACCGAGATGGCCGGCTCGTCGACCGTGATGCGCGGCAGGGCGACCGGGTTGTCCACGTCGGCAAGGGTGTCGCCGATCATGATGTCCGGGATACCGGCGACGGCGACGATGTCGCCGGCGACGGCGACGTCACCGGGCCGGCGCTCGACACCGATGGTCTGGAGCAGCTCGGTGATCTTCACGTTCTTCACGCCGTCGGCGTGCATCCACGCGACGGTCTGGCCCTTGCGCAGCTCGCCGTTGTGGATGCGCAGCAGCGCCAGGCGGCCCAGGAACTCGGAGGCGTCGAGGTTGGTGACGTGGGCCTGCAGCGGTGCGGCCGGATCACCCTTGGGGGCGGGGATGTACTTCATGAGGACGTCGAACAGCGCGTCGAGGTTCTCGGCGGAGGGCGCCTGTCCGTTCTCGGGCTGTTCCGTCGACGCCTTGCCCTCGCGCCCGGAGGCGTACAGGACCGGCAGGTCCAGCAGCTGCTCGGCGGCCTCGGAGGCCTCGTCGTCGAGGTCGGAGGCGAGGTCGAGCAGCAGGTCGTGGGTCTCCTCGACGACCTCGGCGATGCGGGCGTCGGGGCGGTCGGTCTTGTTGACCACCAGCAGCACCGGCAGCGACGCGGAGAGCGCCTTGCGCAGCACGAAGCGGGTCTGCGGCAGCGGGCCCTCGGATGCGTCGACGAGCAGGACGACGCCGTCGACCATGGACAGGCCGCGCTCGACCTCGCCACCGAAGTCGGCGTGACCCGGGGTGTCGATCACGTTGATGACGGTGACGGTGCCGTCGCCGTTGTACCGGTGCACGGCGGTGTTCTTCGCGAGAATGGTGATGCCCTTCTCGCGCTCGAGGTCACCGGAGTCCATGACCCGGTCGACGAGTTCCGCGCGCTCGGCGAAGGCGCCCGACTGGCGCAGCATGGCGTCGACGAGGGTGGTCTTTCCGTGGTCGACGTGCGCGACGATGGCGACGTTGCGGAAACTGGCGGTGCTCACGCGATGGCTCTCCTGGCTGTTGTCCGGCCACACGGCACTGGACCCAGACGGCACCTCGCCCGTACGGCGTTCTTGCGGTGGCCGCGTCGCGAATGCGAGTCACCCGTTCGCGGCCGCGAACGGCCCGCACAGGCACTGCGGCCTCCAATACAGTACAGGCCGGACGTGGTACCTCGCGCCCGCCGACGGCTGATTCACCAGTTCGCGGGCCGGAGCGTGACGTTCGCCACGTCCCGGCGCACTGTTCGGCGAACCCGCCGGCGGCTGCGGGCCGCCGAAACCGGCTCGCCGGGCGCCTCCGCCTTTGTTAGGGCATGCTAACTTTCCAATTGATGTGACCAGGGGCCCAGTGCTGTGGTCCGGGACCCACCGACGAAAGGCCGGCGACACGGATGGGCAAGGTGAAGGCGAGCAGGGTCGCGCAGCTCGAGCCCAAGAAGAAGTGCTGCCGCAAGAAGACCCGCTGTGTGCGCTGCCCCGTGGTGATCATGCGGATGAAGAGGCTCGAGCACGAGGGCCTCGGCGGGAAGGAACTCGCGAAGCGCCTGAAGAAGGCCCGCGCCGCCTGACCGGCCGCCCCGTCAGCGCCCGAGGTGCGCGCGCAGCTCCGGCAGCCACAGCCGGTCGTTCGGCACCAGGTCGATCTGCTCCAGCTCGTCGGCGTCCACCCAGCACAGCGCCGCGTGTTCGAGCGGCCGCGGTTCCCCGGAGAGCAGCTCCACCCGGTAGGCACGCAGCACCCGGCCGCCGTCCAGCGGCACCCCGACCCCGACCCGCTGCGCACCGGCGACCTCCACGCCCAGTTCCTCGCGCAGCTCCCGGCGCAGCGCCGCCTCGGCGGACTCCCCCGGCTCGGCCTTGCCGCCCGGCAGCTCCCACAGCCCCGCGAGCTCCGGCGGCCCGATGCGCTGGGCCAGCAACAGCCGGCCGTCGCGGAAGATCGCCCCGGCCACTACCTCGTCCGCCCGGCCCGTCGTTGCACTCATGTGCGGCATCGTCCCAGAATGGGGCATGGCCGAGTTGCTCTCCGACGCCGACATCGATGCCGCCCTCGCCCAGCTGCCCGAGTGGCGACGGGACGGGAACGCGATCGTGCGGACCGTCGAGTCCTCCTCGTTCCCCGCGGCCGTCGCGCTGGTGGACAGGGTGGCCGAGGCCGCCGAGGCGGCGAACCACCACCCCGACATCGACATCCGCTGGCGGAAGGTGACCTACTCGCTGTCCACCCATTCCGCCGGCGGGATCACCGGGTCGGACGTGGAGCTGGCCCGGAAGATCGACGCGCTGGCCCGCGGCTGACGGGCGGGGCCGCAGCCGGGCGCCCGGTGTAGACGATCCACGCGTACACCGCCAGCACCCCCACCACGTTGCACGCGCCCGCCCAGGCCAGCAGGGCGGGGCGGGAGATGTCCCACATCGAGTCCTGCGCCAGGCCGAGGAGCCACGGCACCCCGACGACGGTCAGCACCGCCCAGAACCCGGCGAGCACACGGGTGCCGGGGCGGCCGGCGAGCGGCCCGTAGACCAGCCACAGCAGCATCGGCAGCACCCACACCCAGTGGTGCATCCAGGAGATCGGCGACACCAGCAGGCCGAACAGTTCGACGACGACGATCGTGCCGAGCCGGTCGTCCGGGCCGAGGGCACGCCAGGCCGCGACGGCGAGCACCGCCGAGGCCGCGACAGCCGCCAGCCACAGCGGCCCGGTGCCCACGTCGTGTCCCACGATGCGGCTCAGCGCTCCGCGCAGCGACTGGTTCCAGACCGACCCCACCGGCCCGATCCGGTCGGCGTCGCCGAACAACGTGGTGAAGTAGGTCCGCGCCTGGTCGCCGAGGACCAGCCAGCTGACGGCGACGGTGGCGGCGAAGGTCGCCGCGGAGAAGAACGCCGCCGCCCAGCGGCGACGCGCCACGAAGTACATGCCGGCGATCGCCGGGGTCAGCTTGATGCCGGCGAGCAATCCGACCAGTCCGCCCGAGAGCCACCAGCGGTTGCTGCGGACCGCGACCATCACGCCGAAGGCCAGGAACACGTTGACCTGTCCGTAGTCGAGGGTCGTGCGGATGGGCTCCGTCCAGATGCCCGCCGCCGTCCACACGAGCGCGACCGCCGTCCAGCGCGCGCCGTGCGCCGCGGAACCGAACAGCAACTCGAGGCAGATGCGCAGGAGGCCGAACAGGGCGGCGACGGTCAGCAGCTGCCACGCCACCCCGACCACCGGGAAGGGCAGATAGTGCAGCGGGAAGAAGACCAGTGCCGCGAACGGCGGGTAGGTGAAGGGCAGGGAGAACTCGGGAGTGTCCCGGGTGTAGGTGAAGTCGTACAGTTCGCCGCGCAGCAGCGCCGCGGAACCGTCGACGTACACGTGCAGATCCACGAGATTCATGCCGTTGGGCGTGAGGAAGTTCCACGCCAGCCGGGCCCCGACGGAGACGGCCAGCAGGGCCGCGCACCACCACAGTCGATGCGGGCGAACCGGATCGGACACTGCGGTGCGGCCTCCCGTCGTCACGTCACCCCGGGGGGAAGGGCCGGGGACGGATGCAGACTATCCGTTCCGCGGCGGCGGGCCGAACACGATACTCACATCAGTAACAGTTTCATCTACTCTCACAAAAACCACATCAGTCACACGTAGTCTCGAGCGGACACCACTGATCGGAACACGTTATGGCTAGACTCCCGCCAGTACGGGCGCGGCTGTGAGACCGGCCACGGCTTGTACTGATCGGGGGGCCTACATAAAGTGTCTCCCCGAGCCGTCAGCGGCATCGGCGCCTCGCGCTCCGGAGCCGCTTCAACGACAAGGATGGGGAAAAGTGCTTCGAACCCGAGCAACGCGCAGGATGTTCACCGCCTGCGCCCTCGCCGCCGCCGCGGCGCTCACCGTGCCGTCGCAGGCGGTCGCGCAACCCGTCGTTCCGGGCATCCCCGACGTGCTCCAGCTGCCGGCCGAGTTCGCCGGCTACCAGGTGCCGGCGGATCTGTCGATCGAGTCGCTCATGGGCATGCTCAGCACCCAGGCAGCCGCCCCCGAAGAGGTCGAGGCCCTCGCCTCCCTCGCCCCCGCCATCGTCGGAGCGGCGGCCGGCCCGGCCGACGTCGCGGACGGCAAGAATCAGCTCCTCGACCAGGCGAAGGAACTGCTCGCGAACTCGCAGCTGCCGGACTCGGTCAAGGCCCTGCTCCAGCGCGTGATCACCTTCCTCGACGGCAGCGGCGGCGGCGGACCCGACATTCCGGAGCCGGGCGCCGTGGCGATCTCCCAGTTCCTGTACCCGAGCATCGGCAAGGACTGCATCCGCGACGGCGGCGACTCCATCGGCACCGCGCTCGCCGTGGCCGGCCCCGCGCCGCTCCCGCCGCCGGGCCCGAAGGCCGGCCAGGCCGGGTTCGTGTTCACCGCCCTGGGCACCGCCAAGTTCGCCGACCAGCAGGCGCAGCCGCTGACGGTGAGCTGGATCAACGTCTCCAACGGCCGCAGCGGCACCGCGACGTTGACCAACGAGGCCAGGATCAACCCCGACGGGCCGACGACGCTCAGCGCGATCGCCGACACCGGCTCCGGCAACGTGGCCGCCGTGATCTCCGGCGGCATCACCACGCAGGCCGCGGGCGCGGCCCCGCGTTCGTGCACCTTCCTGCCGACGATCGGGCTCGTCACGGTCGCCTGACCGATCATCCGCACCTTGGCCGAGGCCGCCGGGATCATCCCCCGGCGGCCTCCGTCGTCCGGGCGCTTCCCGAGCCGGGAACCGCGTGGTAGACCGAGTCATGGCCGAAACACCGTCCAGGCTCACCGCTTCCCGGTCCCTGCGCTCGCGCCGTTCACACCGGTCGATCCTGTCCGTCCGCTCCGAGGGCTCGATCCTGTCCATCGGCTCGGCGTACTCGATCCTGTCGATCGGCAGCGTGGGGTCGGTGCTGTCCGTCGGTTCGGTGGGCTCGTTCGGTTCGGCCCTGTCGTCGCTGTCGTTCGCCAGCCTCGGCTCGGCGCTGTCGGGACTGTCCCGCTGGTCGCTGCTGTCGTGGCGCGGTGTCCACGATGCCCCCGACGACCCGCATCCCACGCTCGTCGTCACCGCCGCCGAACCCGACCCCGCCGCGCACTGCCAGAGCTGACCGGCCGGGCCCGTGTCCCGATCGGCGGGCGCGCGGCTGCCCTCCCGGTGGGGAACCTGATACATCTCGTAGATCACGTCCATGCCCGCCCGTATCGCGCGGCCCCCGGACCCGAGGAGGCGCATGGCCGTCGAGACCCCCGTTCCGGTCACAGCCGAACGCCCCGCACCCCGTGGTCTCGTCGCGGTGCTCTCCCTGTGCGGGATCGTCGTCGCGTTGATGCAGACCCTCGTCATCCCCCTGCTCCCCCAGCTGCCGCACCTGCTCGGCACGTCCGTGGAGAACGCCTCATGGGCGGTCACCGCCACGCTCCTCGCCGCGGCGGTCCTCACCCCCATCAGCGGCCGGCTGGGCGACATGTTCGGCAAGCGGCGCATGCTGCTGGTCAGCCTCGGTGCGGTCGTGGCCGGCTCCCTCGTCTGCGCCCTCGCCGAGTCGCTGCTCCCGATGATCGCCGGCCGCGCCCTGCAGGGCGCGGCGACCGGCGCGATCCCGCTCGGCATCGCGATCCTGCGCGACGAACTGCCGCCCCGGCGGATCGCCGGGGCGATGGCGACCATCAGCGCCACCCTCGGGGTGGGCGGCGCCGTCGGATTCCCCGTCGCCGCGGCCATCGCCCAGATCGCCGACTGGCACATGTTGTTCGCCGCCGCCGCCGGCTTCGGCCTGCTGGGCATCGCCATGGTGCTGAAGGTGATCCCGGAGTCGCCCCACCGCAACCCCGGCCGGTTCGACGTCGTCGGCGCGATCGGCCTCTCGGTCACGCTGACGCTGTTGCTCCTGCCCGTCACCAAGGGCGGCACCTGGGGCTGGTCGAATCCCCTGACCCTGGGCATGTTCGCCGGCGCCGCCGGCGCGGCGCTCGTGTGGGGATACTACGAACTGCGCACGGCGCGACCCCTGGTGAATCTACGGATCTCCGCGCGGCGCCCGGTGCTGCTGACCAACCTCGCGTCGGTCGCCGTCGGATTCGCGATCTACGGACAGATGCTCGCGTTCCCGCAGTTGCTGATGGCCCCCACCGAGACGGGCTACGGATTCGGGCTGTCCATGGTGACGGCCGGAGTGCTCATCGCGCCGGGCGGGATCGTCATGATGGCGCTGTCCCCCGTCTCCGCGCGGATCACCGGCAGCCACGGGCCACGGGTCACCCTGGCGAGCGGGGTCGTGGTGGTGGGCGCCGGCTACGTGCTGGTCTACGTCGCGTACACCGAGATCTGGCACATCGTCGTGGCGGGGATGATCATCGGGGCGGGCATCGGCCTGGCGTACGCGGCGATGCCGGCCCTCATCATGGGCGCGGTGCCGCTCTCCGAGACCGCCGCCGCGAGCAGTCTCAACACGCTGATGCGTTCGATCGGGACGTCCACGTCCGCGGCGGTGGTGAGCGTGGTGCTCGCGGCGATGACCACGACGGTCGGGACCTACACGGTGCCCGCCCTCGACGGGTTCCGCGCCACCTTCCTGCTGTCGATCGCGGCCTCCGCCGTCGCGCTGGCCCTGACCGCCGCCGTTCCCCGGGCGCGGCCCGGCGGGCTCAACCGGCGGTGAGCGACCACTGCCCGTAGTCGGCGCTGAATACATTGTTGACGTCGATGCCGATGCCGTCGATCGTCCCGCCGCCCACCTGGTGCAGGTTCGCCGCGGGATGCACGTAGCCCTCGGCCGTGCCCCAATCATGTTGCCAGTAGAACGATCCCAGGCCGGCGTCGCGGGCCCAGGAGATGGTCGGCCCGTTGGCGTACACGCCGGTGTTCCCGGCGCCGACCACGTCGTGCCAGCCCTGCAGGTACGGCGCGATCAGGTCGGCGAACTGTTGCTCGGACGGATTGTCGTCGATCGAGGCGTAGATCGGCCGGTCCGCCGGTCCCCCGGCCGCCCGATGCAGGTCGAGGCCGCGCGTCGCGTGCCGGACCCCGGCGTCGTATCCGCCGAGCCAGTCCGCCGTGTCGGCCTTGCCGAACTGATAACACGACACGACCTCGAGGTCGCCGGCGACGAGCGCGGCGGCCTCCGACTCCGTCAGCGGCTTGGCCAGCATCCATTCGGCGCCCGGCCGGCGGTCCGAGACGTACCGGATGGCACCGATGTGCCCGGCGGCCCGGATCGACGACGGCGACGGCACGGCCGCCGAGTAGTCGACGATCGTGCCGAGCACCTCCCGGCCGTGCGCCACCCCGGGGGCGGCGACAGCCGACACCCAGGCCGCGCACGAGCCGACGGCCGCGTACCGCAACAGTTCCCGACGTGAGATGGCCATCGAACCTCGCTTGGACGAGCGTGCACGGCGGACAGGGTGTCGAGCTTCCGGTATTGCACCACACTCGCGGGTCCCGCGCGGGCACATCGGGATTCGGGGCCCGCGCGACGGGGACGCGGCGCGGCTACCGGCCGCCGAGCTCGGCGAAGAAGGCGGGAACGAGGGCGACGTCCTCGACGGTGCGCACCGTGGTGTGGACCCCGAGACCGTGCTCCTTGAGCAGATCGCACAGGCCGTCGCCGTCGACGAGTTCGATGGGCGGCGCGCCGAGCCGGTGCGCCTCGGCGCGGGCGTCGTCGCCGAACGTCCCGGTGGTGACGAGCAGACCCTTCTCGCCGCGACCGGCCATCGCGGCGCGGAACTCGCGCACGACGTCCGCGCCCGCCCGCTCGGGGCCGCGCAGGAACCGGAAGAACACCGAGAAGCCGAGTAGCGACACCCGCAGCACGCCGGTGCCTTCGACGTCGACGTCGTTGTCGGAGCCGGTGTCGAGGTGACCGCCGTGCGGGGGCACCGAGATGGTGG
>NZ_PCZU01000149.1:59842-67158 GCF_002887785.1 Rhodococcus sp. ENV425 | reverse complement strand
CCGCGACGGGGAGCCGTTCGAAGCCCTCGTCGGGGAGCTCGGCGACGGCGGCGAGCACGGGCTCGCGCCACAGCTCGGGATCCTCGGGGGCGGCCGCGAGGGTCACCACCTGCGCGCGCGACGACGCGTTGCGCACGAGCCGCTTGCGCCGCTTCTCCGCGGTGTATGCCACCTGCAGGGGCTTGATCTCGGATTCCTGCACCGCGCGGCCGCGGTCGGTGACGCTCCACACGCCGCGACGGGTGTTGGCGAGCAGCCCCATGCCCTTGAGGTAGGTGCGCGCCCAGCCGACCCGGTACTCGATCTCGGTGACCGGCCCGTCGCCGTGCAGTACGGACCGCGCGGCCTCGGACAGACCTTCGCGCGCGATGACGGCCTTCTCGAGCTCCTCGATCGAGGCCGAGCCTCCGAGCCCGATCAGCGCCTGCAGGGTGGGCCACAGCAGATCCGTGTACGGCGGTAGCGCCACCTCGCGGCCGGACGAGTCTCCGACGGGGTTACCGATCACGTTCCGGCGCTGCACACCTTCCCCTATCGTTTCGGCCCTGCTCGCCGCGGCTGTCCGGTCCCGCCACGACGCGCATTTCACCCTAGCCGATGGGCGCGGGCGCGATGGCGGCCACACTCCCCGGGCCCGGCACTGCCGGGGCCGGCGGCGCCGCTCGCTACCGTGGGGCGGGTGGGATTCACGCGCGCCGAACTCGAACGCTTCCGTGACGCGGTGGTGCCCGATTTGATCGGGCCGGACTGCCGACTGCTGTTCGTGGGCATCAACCCGGGCCTGTGGACGGCGGCGACGGGTGCGCACTTCGCGCGGCCCGGCAACCGCTTCTACCCGGCGCTGCTGCGGGCCGGCATCCTGCTCCGGCCCATCGACCCCACCTCGGGGATGAGCGAGGAAGACAGGGCCCACCTGATCGAGCGGGGCGTCGGGATCACCAATCTCGCGCCGCGCGCCACGGCCCGCGCGGACGAGCTCACGGCCGAGGAACTGCGGGCCGGGGCGGTGCGGCTGGCCGAGGTGGTGGCGCTGCACCGGCCGCGGGTGGTGGCCGTCGCCGGCATCACCGCGTACCGGTCGGCGTTCGGGCACCGGAAGGCCGTCGCGGGGCTGCAGGCGGAGACGCTCGGCGGGGTGCCGGTGTGGGTGGTGCCGAATCCGAGCGGGCTCAACGCCCACGAGACGGTGGACACCCTCGCCGAGGCGTATGCGGCGCCGGCCCGCGCGGCCGGGATCCTGCGCTGAACCGCGGACGGATCAGCCGCGTCCCACCTTGGCGAGGTAGTCCCTCGCCCGGTATCCCGGCGGCACGCCGTCGACGAGGATCGCCGAACTGTCGGAGTGCTCGGTGCGCAGCGGCAGAATCGCCTGGTAGGCCGGCGACCGGTACCAGGCGCGGGCCTGCTCGAGGTCGGGGAACTCGACGACCACGACGTGGCCGGGCCACGGTCCCTCGTGAACCTCGGGTTCGGCGCCGTGGACGACGAACCTGCCCCCGTACGGCGTGAAGGTGTCGTCGATCTCCTCGAGGTAACGGACGATCTCGGGGCCGAAGTCGACGGAACGCAGATGGGCGATCGCGTAGGCGGTCATGGGGTCCTCCCGGTCGGTCGGTGGCGGCGGTGTGCCGCACACCGACGAGACTGCCGCGCTCCGGTGCCCGAATCGATTACCCGGCAGGTAATGGCCGCCCTTCCCACTCCGCGCCTACGGTGACGGGCATGACCACCGTGCACGAGGAACCCGTCGGAGTGCTGCTGCGGCACTGGCGCGAGCGTCGCGGCCTGAGCCAGCTCGCGCTCGCCAACCGGGCGGAGGTCTCGGCGCGGCACGTGAGCTTCCTCGAGACCGGCCGGTCGCGGCCGACCCGCACCATGCTGCTGCGCCTGGCCGATCAGCTCGACATCCCGCTGCGGGAGCGCAACTCGCTGCTGCTCGCGGCCGGCCTGGCCCCCGCGTATCCGGAGCACCGACTCGGGGACGTGCCGATGGCCGCGGTGGCCGACGCGATCGAGCGGATCCTGGCGTCGCACCGGCCGTATCCGGCGCTGGTGGTGGACCGGCACTGGACGATGGTCGACGCCAACGACGCCGTGGTGGGACTGCTCGACGGCTGCGCGCCGCGGCTGCTCGAGCCCCCGGTGAACGTGCTGCGGGTGACGCTGCACCCGGAGGGCATGGCGCCGCGCATCGCCAACCACGGCCAGTGGCGGGCGCACCTGCTGACACGCCTGCGGCACCAGCTCGCCGCGACGGGCGACCCGGTGCTGCGACGGCTGCACGCCGAACTGGCCGCCTACCCGTGCGACGACGGCCACGACGCCGAGCTCGACCCGGCCGGCGCCCACGCCCTGGTGGTGCCGCTGCGGCTGCGCACCGACGACGGCGAGCTGTCGCTGTTGAGCACGACGACGCTGTTCGGCACGCCGCTGGACGTCACCGTCGCGGAACTGGCGATCGAGGCGTTCTACCCCGCCGACGAGACCACCCGCCGTCTGCTGGGGAGCCGATGACCCGGATCGGCGAACCGGTGCCGCGAAGGCCCGCTCGGGAGTAACGTCCGCCCCGAGACCTGTCCCGTCCCGCACCGGAGGGCATCGATCATGAGCAGGAAGAAGTGGTGGGTACTCGAGGGCCCGGAGAGCGGGTTCTCGCTCGAGGAGCGCGCGACGGGAGACCTCGTCCTCGTCAACACGCAGACGTCGGAGGAACACACCCTGCACGGCTACGTGTGGAAGCACGCCCCGCACTTCGGAGTGCAGATCATGGGCGAGGGGCCCCCGCCCTACGGCAAGTGGGTGGAGAACCCCGAGGAGTGAGCGACGTCGGTCACGGGACCCGCCGCAACGGACGGCGCTCCCCCGTCGTGGTGTCGATCAGTGCCGCGCCGGACACGGCGGTTGCGAGGGGCAGCACGTCGTAGACGGCCGCGGCCACCCGCGGCAGGTCGTCCAGCCGTGCGCGGGGGCTGAGGGTCAGGTGCGGGGTCCATACGCCCGGACGGTAGTGCTTGTGCAGGTCCGCGCCGGTGGCGGTGACGGTGTCGACCACACGCTGCTGGCGCCGCAGGAGGTCGGCGGTGGGGGCGGGCGCGAGCCAGATCCGTCCGCGCCGGAAGGCGCCCAGGCCGTCGGAGTAGAGGGTCAGCGGCCCGCCGTCGGGCAGCGCCTCGAGCGCGGCCGTCACGTCGTCGACGTCGTAGCTGCGCAGCACCGCGTACGACAGGTGCGGCACGTGCCGGCCGTGGGTATGGGTGAGCAGCGTCGGCACACCGAGATCTTCGAGCCGGGCCCACAGCTGTTGCAGGGCGCGCCGGGCGGCGGCGTCGAAGAGCAGGCAGACCGCGAGTGCCATCAGCGCACGGTACCGCGGTGACGGTTCGCCGGCGGTCAGTTCAGGGTGGCGTGCCAGACCAGGGCCGCGGCCAGGGCACCGGCGCCGTTGAGCGACCAGTGCAGGGCGATCGGGGCGATCAGGCTCCCGCTGCGGCGGCGCAGCCAGGTGAAGACGAATCCGGCGGCCGCGGTCGCCACGACCGCTCCGGCGATGCCCAGTACCTGTCCCCACAGGCCGCCGCCGAGGACGCCGCTGAGCCCGCGGTTGCCGTTCGTGAGCCCGAGCGACGAGGCGATGTGCCACAGGCCGAACAGCAGCGATCCGGCGGCGAACACGCCGCGCGCACCCGAGACACGTTCGAGCGTGCCGTGCAGCACGCCGCGGAACGCGAGTTCCTCGGGGATGACCGTCTGCAGCGGGATGACGATCATCGATGCGAGGAGCGCGCCGGAGATCGTGGCGTAGCGGTCGGACAGGAAGAACTGCCGGGTCGGGGGCAGCGCCACGCCGACGGCGATCACGGCCAGCACGATCCCCGCGGCGCCCAGCGCGTAGAGCGAACCGGACCGCCAGTGGCGCGGCGAGAGCCCGAGTTCGGACCAGCGCATGCCCCGGCGGCGCATCAGCGCGACGAGCACCACGGCCGCGATGGGCACCGTCGCGATGCTGGCCCACACGGTGGTGAAGTGCGCGATCAGGTTGGTGGCGACGAGGACGACCACCACGACGGCGACGTCGAGCCAGGCGTGGGCGCCGCGAAGCGATCCGCGGTGCGCAAGTGCCGTCGTCGGCACGGTCTCGGTACTCAATGTGTTCTCGAACTCCCGCTCTCGGGTCTGTCGGAAGCGGTGCCCTCCGGGTACCCGATGCTCTCCGAGTACCCGTTCCTGTGCCGTACGAACCATCCATACCAGTGTACGGATCGCGTGCCGCCGGGGCCGTGACCGGCGCCACAGCGACGGCCGAATTCGGTAGTGACGCAGGTCACGACGGGTGCGGGAGCGGATTGCGTCACACGCCCCGGCGTCGGGGCGCCGTGTCGCCCGGACTAGCCTTGTCGCGAACATCAGCCCCGCTGTCCAGGACAGTTCAGGAGAAGAAATGGCCGACTTCCTCTACGAGGACCTGCTGCCGATCGGGGAAGACCCCACCGAGTACCGGCTGCTGACCACCGAGGGGGTGTCCACCGTCGAAGGACCGGGCGGCCGCACCTTCCTGCAGGTCGAGCCCGAGGCGCTGCGCCTGCTCACCGAGACCGCGCTGCACGACATCCAGCACTACCTGCGCGCGGATCACCTGAAGCAGCTCGCAAGCATCCTCGACGACCCGGAGGCGTCGGACAACGACAAGTTCGTCGCGCTCGATCTCCTGAAGAACGCCAACATCGCCGCCGCCGGGGTGCTGCCGATGTGCCAGGACACCGGCACCGCGATCGTCATGGGCAAGCGCGGCCAGCACGTCCTCAGTCCCGGCAACGACGAGGAAGCCATCGCCCGCGGCGTGTACGACGCGTACACCCGGCTCAATCTGCGGTACTCGCAGAACGCTCCCCTCACCATGTGGGAGGAGAAGAACACCGGCTCGAACCTGCCGGCGCAGATCGAGCTCTACGCCGACACGGCGGCCGGCCACGAGAACGCCTACAAGTTCCTGTTCATGGCCAAGGGCGGCGGATCGGCCAACAAGTCGTACCTGTACCAGGAGACGAAGGCGATCCTGAACCCGGACTCGATGATGCGATTCGTCGAGGCCAAGATCCGCTCGCTCGGCACCGCCGCGTGCCCGCCGTACCATCTCGCGATCGTCGTCGGCGGCACCTCCGCCGAGTTCGCCCTCAAGACCGCCAAGTACGCCTCGGCGCACTACCTGGACGAGCTGCCGAACGAGGGCGCGATCACCGGCCGCGGCTTCCGCGACCTCGAGCTCGAGGAGCAGGTGCTCGAGCTGACCCGCAAGATCGGGATCGGCGCGCAGTTCGGCGGCAAGTACTTCTGCCACGACGTGCGTGTCATCCGCCTGCCCCGGCACGGCGCGTCGCTGCCGGTGGCGCTGGCCGTGTCCTGCTCCGCCGACCGGCAGGCGAAGGCGAAGATCACCCCGGAGGGCGTGTTCCTCGAACAGCTCGAGTTCAACCCGGGCCGCTTCCTGCCCGAGATCACCGACGCCCAGCTCGACGCCGAGACCGAGGGCGTGTCGGGCACCGGCAAGGGTGCCGCGGTGAAGATCGACCTGACGCGGCCGATGCCGGAGATCCTCGCCGAACTGTCCAAGCACCCCGTCAAGACCCGGCTGTCCCTCACGGGCCCGCTCGTCGTCGCCCGCGACATCGCGCACGCGAAGATCAAGGAACGCCTCGACGCCGGCGAGGGAATGCCGCAGTACCTGAAGGACCACCCGGTGTACTACGCCGGGCCGGCCAAGACGCCGGACGGCATGGCCTCCGGTTCGTTCGGCCCCACCACGGCCGGCCGGATGGACTCCTACGTCGAGCAGTTCCAGGCCGCGGGCGGCTCGATGGTCATGCTCGCCAAGGGCAACCGCTCGCAGCAGGTCACCGACGCCTGCAAGAACCACGGCGGCTTCTACCTCGGCTCCATCGGCGGGCCGGCCGCGCGCCTCGCACTCGACTGCATCAAGAAGGTCGAGGTTCTCGAATACCCGGAACTGGGTATGGAAGCGGTGTGGAAGATCGAGGTCGAGGACTTCCCGGCGTTCATCGTCGTGGACGACAAGGGCAACGATTTCTTCGCCGGCACCGGCGAGGTCACCCTGACGATCGGCAAGCGCCCCGGCCTGTAGGCGGCTGCGCCGCCGGTGCGTCCTTTGGGCTGTCCCAGCAGCCCGAAGGACGCACCGGGATGCTGCGGCGCCGGACGAGCCGACGCATCCGGTCGATCAGGCCTCCGACGGGCCGGACTTCTCCGGTTCGCCGGTGGCGGGGTAGTCGAGCAGCGACTGCTGCAGACGGGACCACTGATGGGCCAGACCCTGCAACGGCGCCAGCGACTTTTCGACCACCTCCAACTGACGGTCGAACGCCGACAGTTGTGCCTGCAGCGCCTGCACCGATTTTCGCTGCGCGTGCAGCTGCTCGACGAGTGCGTCGAACTCGGTGAGGACGGGTGGCACGAGCTCCATCACCTGCCGAAGAGAGCCGAGCATCCGGTTCGCGGGCGCGGACAGGGGCTCGGGAATCGCGCCGAGGGCGTCGCTCCCGATCGACCCGACCGCGTCCGCCACGGCGCGGGTCCTCTCCAGCAACTCCTCCATCGCGGACCCGAGCAGTCCGAATCGACGGGTCTCGCCTTCCTCCGCCATCGTCACCCTCCTCCGGACCACGGTTCGGTCCCGATCCGATCATGCCCCCCGGGCACCGTCTCGGCAGCCGAACCCCGTCGCGGCGGGCTCCCTCAGGCCGCGGGGGTGTCCGTGCGGGAGAGCACGGCGGGCGCCTGCGCGACGAGGCCCTGCAGAAAGCGGACGACGGTGCCGGCCGCCGGAGCGTCGTCCGGCGTCAGCATCGCGCACAGCGTCCGGTAGCTGCCCGGATCGAGTTCCGGCTGCGCCCGGAACTGCGCCGTGAGCGGCACCGTGAACGCGATCGTCCGGTCCCGCGAACGGATGTCGAGCGTCGGTCCACCCACCGCCGCGGTCAGCCGGACCTCGAACCGGTTCGCGCCCACGGTGTGCACGAAGCCCACGGTGCGCACGTTGGCGCGTGCCATCTGCCGGTAGAGCGGCCGCAGTCCTCCGAGGACCATCGACGGAAGCGTGACGGCACCGGAGCCGGCGGCGAACATGAGCGCACTCCTTTTCGTTCGGGGCCGTCACCACGCGGGCGACGACCCTCCGACGCATTATCTGGAATGATTCCAGAAAATGCGGCGGGGGGCAACGTCGCGGTCGTCACCACTGCGCGCCGGCCACCTGCTTGACCGTCGCGTTGAGCCGGTTCCACACGTTGATCAGCGAGATCTGC
>NZ_PCZU01000149.1:52207-59788 GCF_002887785.1 Rhodococcus sp. ENV425 | reverse complement strand
GTCAGCGCCAGGGCCGCCCGCTCGGCATCGGTGAAGTACGGCGCCTCGCGCCACGCCGCCACCGCGAACAGCCGCTTGTCGGTCTCCCCGTCCTTCTTCGCCAGCCGCGGGTGCATGTCCACACAGACGCTGCATCCGTTGATCTGGCTCGCCCGCAGATGCACGAGGTGGGTGGTGCGCGCCGGCAGCCCGCCACCGTCGGCGGCGTTCCCCAGTGCCTGCAACGCCGTCACCGCGTCGGGCAGAACGAGCGCGGGATTCGTCATTCGAGCCTTCATGATCGTCTCCTTGTCACATCCGGGGTCGTGCGTTCGTCACAGCCATGACGGATCCCGACGACAGAATGTGACGACATGAGCGACGGAAACTTCTCGGCCCACCCCGGCGGCGCCTTCCCCGCCGAACAGTTCGAGGCACATCGGGACCATCTCCGGGCGGTGGCCTTCCGCATGCTCGGCTCGGCGAGCGAGGCCGACGACGCCGTGCAGGAGGCCTGGCTGCGCCTGCACCGCTCCGGCACCGACGAGGTCGCCAACCTGGGAGGCTGGCTGACGACGGTGGTGAGCCGGGTGTGCCTGGACATGCTGCGCTCCCGGGGCTCGCGCCGGGAGGTCCCCCTCGATCAGCCCGACCGTCCCGAACCTGGGTCGACGGACCCGCGCGACGTTCCGGAAAGCGCTGCACTACTGGTCGATTCGGTCGGTGTGGCCATGCTCGTCGTGCTCGACACCCTCGCCCCGGCCGAACGCCTCGCGTTCGTGCTGCACGACCTGTTCGCCGTCCCGTTCGACGAGATCGCCCCGATCGTGGAGCGCTCCCCCGCCGCCACCCGCCAGCTCGCGAGCCGCGCGCGGCGGCGCATCCAGGGCGCGACCGCCCCACGAGCCGACCTGATGCGCCGCCGTCGCCTCGTCGACGCGTTCCTCGCCGCGTCGCGGGAGGGACGGTTCGACGACCTGCTGGCCCTGCTCGATCCGGACGTGGTCCTTCGCGCGGACGACGTCGCCGTGGCGACGGCCCGTGCCGGCGCGGCTCACGGCGCACCGGCGCTCGCGCACGAGCTTCACGGACCCCACAGCGTCGCAAAGGTTTTCGACGGCCGCGCCCAGGCCGCCCGGACGGTGCTCGTCGACGGAATGCCCGGTGCCGCATGGGCGCCGGGCGGCCGTCCGCGCACGGTGTTCGCCTTCACGATCGAAGACGACGCGATCGTCGAGATCGAGGTGGTGTCGGATCCCGGGCAGCTCGCGGCGCTCGAGGTGACGTTCCCGGACGCCGGCTGACACGCGAGTGCGCACCTCTCGTCGCGGCACGCCGGAGACCGGCGCGGGAGGTGCGCACCCGCAGAAGGCCAGGGCTCAGACCGGGGATCCCGAAACCGCTCGGGAATGGTCGATTTCGTCCGGAACCGCGCGTTCCGCGGCACTCACCTCCGGGTCGTCGACGGGAGCGCCCGGACCGAAGTGCGAGAACTTCTCGATGTGCTGATCGAGTGCGAGCGGATTCGGGGTGCCGTAGGTGAAGTACGTCTCCCACGGCAGCTTCGCGCCGCCGACCGCGAGACCGGTGTCGATATCGGACATCTGCCAGGTCTTGGTCTCGGCGTCCGGATCCAGGTGCAGGTAACCGGCCTCGCCGAACAGTTCGATGCGGTTGCCGCCCGGCTCGAACACGTAGAGGAACTGCCCCTGGGTGATCCCGTGCTTGTCGGGGCCGGCCTCGATCTGGATGTCGTAGTCGCGGAACATCTCGACCGCATCGGCAAGGTGCTGGCCGGTGCCGTAGTAGAACGCGAGGTGGTGGAGCTTGCCGCGGCCGCCGGTCATGTCCCGCATGCAGGCGACCTCGTGGCCGAGCAGGTTCGAGCTCATCCAGGCGCCGATCTCGACGTTGCCGTCCACGACGCGTTCGGTGGTGCGGAATCCGAGGTGCCGCTCGAACGAGTCCTTGAGCGGGGTGACATCCGAGGCCATCAGGTTGAGGTGGTCGATCCGCTTGACCGGAATCCCCGACAGCGGCTTCTTCGACGGCCGCGAGAGGATCTTGCTCTGCAGTTCCTGCGGGGCGACGTACTTCTCCACCTCCCACAGCAACTGCAGGTTGTGACCGTCCGGGGACTGGAACTCGAAGGTCTTGCCGTAGCCGAACTGGTCCTCGCTCCACGTACCCTCGACGTTGCCCTGCTTCAGCGACGCCACGCGGCGCTCGAGCGCCTCCGGCGAACTGGCGCGCAGCGCGGCGTGGCCCATGCCGGCTTCCGGCGCCTCGGTGACCTTCAGGCTCCACTGGTACGGGTCTTCGTACCCACGCAGGTAGACGGACTGCCCCTCCCGATGCGTGACGTACATGCCGAGGAACTTCGTGAAGAAGTCGAGGGTTTCCTGCGGCCTGGGGGTGAACAGTTCGGCACGGGCGAGGTGCGCGATGTCGAAACGGGCAGTGGGGTCGGTCATGGCTACTCCTGATCTCCGCTGGCCGGGCTTGCTGCTCCGGTTGTGGTGGATGTCACGAGCTTGCGGGGGTGCCGGCGCTTCCGTCAGCGCTGTTCGGGATAGCCGAACACCGATCGGATCACGGCCGGGCGTGTCCGGTACCGCCGGATCACCCGCCGTCTACCAGGGGATCGCCCCTAGCGTCGGCAGCATCACCCCGACACTGGAGGGAAGGCCCACAGATGAGTCGATTGAAAGCCGCGATCGTCGGATCCGGGAACATCGGGACGGACCTGATGTACAAGCTGTTGCGGTCCGAGCATGTCGAGCCGGTGTACATGGTCGGCATCGATCCGGCCAGCGAGGGACTCGAGCGGGCCCGGCGGGAGGGCCTCGAGGCGTCCGCGGAGGGGCTCGAGTGGCTCCTGGCCCGGCCCGAGCTGCCGGACGTGGTGTTCGAGGCCACCTCGGCGAGGGTGCACGCCGCGGCCGCACCCCGGTACGCCGCGGCCGGCATCACCGCGATCGACCTGACGCCCGCCTCGGTGGGCCCGTACGTCGTGCCCGCGGTCAATCTCACCGAACACCTCGACGCACCGAACGTGAACATGGTCAGCTGCGCCGGTCAGGCCACGATCCCGATCCTGTACGCGATCAACCAGGCCGCGGACGCCTACTACGGGGAGATCGTCGCCGCGATCGCCTCGCACAGCGCCGGCCCGGGCACCCGCCAGAACCTCAGCGAATTCAGCGAGAAGACCGGCCGGGCACTCGCGCAGGTCGCCGGCGCGGACCGCGCCAAGGCGATCTCGGTGATCAACCCGGCCGAGCCGCCGATGAACATGCGCGACACCGTCTACGCCAGGGTCCGCCACCCCGACCCGGACGCGATCGAACGCGCCGTGGTCGAGATGGTCGCCAAGGTGCAGCAGTACGTCCCCGGCTACACGTTGCGTCTGGTCGATGTGGACGGCGACCTGGTCACGGTCATGCTCGAGGTCGTCGGCGCCGGCGACTTCCTGCCCACCTACGCCGGAAATCTCGACATCATCACCGCCGCCGCCGTGCAGGTCGCCGACGTCATGGCGCAGCGCAGCCTCGTCCAGGGAGCAGCCCAGTGAGCACCACCGACACCACCCACACCCCCGGCACCCCCGGCGGGCGCCGCAAGGTCACCCTCGTCGACACCACCCTGCGCGACGGCATGTCGTCGGTCTCGCACCGGTTCACCCCCGGCAACGTCGCCGACATCGCCCGCGGCCTCGACCGGGCCGGGATCCCCACCATCGAGGTGGCCCACGGCATCGGCCTCGGTGCCTCCTCGATCCAGTACGGCTTCGCCGCCGCCACCGACCCCGAGTACGTGCGTGCCGCCGTCGACGCCGTCGACGATGCGGACATCGCGGTGCTGTACGTCCCGGGCATCGCCACCCTCGCCGAACTGCAGGGCGCGATCGACGCCGGCATCAAGACCGTGCGCGTCGCGGTGCACTGCACCGAGGCCGACTGCGCCCAGCAGCCCGTCGAGTGGGCCAAGGACAAGGGCCTGAACGTGATGACGTTCCTGATGATGAGCCACAAGCTCGAGCCCGAACCGCTCGCCGAGCAGGCCGCCAAGCTCGACTCCTACGGCGCCGACGTCGTCTACGTCGTCGACTCCGCCGGCGCGATGGTGCCCCGGCACGCCGGCGACCGCGTCGCGGCCCTGCGGCAGGCGATCTCCGCCGACATCGGTTTCCACGCTCACAACAATCTCGGGGTCGGCATCGCCAACGCGCTCACCGCGGCCGAGCACGGGGCGACGTTCATCGACGGGTCGCTGCGCGGGCTCGGCGCCAGCGCCGGCAACGCCCAGACCGAGGTGCTCGCCGCCGCGTTCGAGCGGGCCGGCTGGGACACCGGGGTCGAGCTGTTCCCGCTGATCGACACCGCCGAGCACGTCGTCGCCCCGCTGATGACCGAACCGCAGATCGTCGACGAGACCGCCCTGATCCTCGGCTACGCCGGGGTGTACTCGACGTTCTTCCACCCGACCAAGCGGGCCGCGAAGAAGTTCGGCCTCTCCACCCGCGAGATCCTGCTCGAGCTCGGCCGCCGCGGCGTCATCGGCGGGCAGGAGGACATGATCGTCGATGTCGCCTCCGAACTGGCCGGCCGCACCTACGAACTGCCGGCCCGAGCCGGCGTCTGACCCGGGGAGACTGCCATGACACAGACCCAGAACACGCCGTCGGTGACGCAGGTCCGGCACCTGATCGGCGGCGAATGGAAGCCGGCGTCGGACGGGGCCACCTTCGAGTCCCGCGACCCCCACGACGGGGCGCTGCTCGGGGTCGTGCCCGCGGGCACCGCCGAGGACGGTGCCGCGGCGATCACCGCCGCCCGCACCGCCTTCGACGACGGCCCCTGGCCGCTGCTGTCCCCGAAGGAGCGCGCGAAGATCCTGCACGCGGTCGCCGACACGGTCGACGCCCACCGCGAGGAACTCGCCCTGCTCGAGACCCGCGACGGCGGCAAGAGCATCAACCAGTCGCTGCACGCCGAAATCCCCCGCGTGGCCCACAATCTGCGGTTCTTCGCCGACTACGTCGCGATGGCCGCCAACGAGGCCTACCCCGACGGGGACCTGCTGTCCTACGTGCTCTACCCGCCGGCCGGTGTGGTCTCGGCGATCAGCCCGTGGAACGCACCCCTGATGCTGGCCACCTGGAAGATCGCCCCCGCGTTGGCCTTCGGTAACACCGCGGTGCTCAAGCCGGCGCCGCAGACCCCGCTGACCGCGCACCGCTTCGCCGAACTCGCCCTCGAGGCCGGACTGCCCGAGGGCGTGCTCAACGTCGTGCACGGGTTCGGCGGTGAGGCCGTCGCCGGGCCGCTGACCTCGGATCCGCGGGTGGATCGGATCACCTTCACCGGCTCGAGCGCGACGGGCGTGAAGATCCTGCAGGCCGCGGCAGTCAACCACACCCCGGTCTCGGCGGAGATGGGCGGCAAGTCCGCGAACATCGTCTTCGCCGACGCCGACCTCGACGTCGCCGTGCCGATGGCGATCCGCGCGATCTTCGGCGGCAACGGACAGGTGTGCCTGGCCGGGTCCCGGCTGCTGGTGCACAACAGCATCATGGACGAGTTCCTGGCCCGGTTCACCGAGCAGGCGAACACGCTCACCGTCGGCGACCCGAAGGACCCGTCGAACTTCCTGGGCCCGCTCATCGAGCAACGCCACCTCGACAAGGTGCACGGCTACGTCGAACTCGCCCAGGAGGAAGGCGGCAAGGTCGTCACCGGCGGCGCCCGCCTCACCGACGAGGCCCGCGCCGGCGGCTTCTACTACCCGCCCACCGTGATCACCGGGCTGACCAACGACTCCCGCACCGCACGCGAGGAGATCTTCGGCCCGGTCGAGACCGTCCTCGGCTTCGACACCGAACAGGAGGCCCTGCGCATCGCCAACGACTCCCCCTACGGCCTGGCCGGGATGCTGTTCACCCAGAACCTGGACCGGGCCCACCGGATGGCCGCCCGCTGGAAGGCCGGCACCGTGTGGATCAACACGTTCTTCGAACGCGACCTGCGCCTGCCGTTCGGCGGCGAAGGCGCCAGCGGCCTCGGCCGCGAAGGCGGCCAGTACTCGCGCGAATTCTTCACCGAACCCCGCGCGGTCACCCTCCGATTGCGCGGCTGAAACGGCCGGAGAATCGGATTCGCTCCGCAGACCGGAATCCGCCCACGGCATCTTGCGTGGGCGGATTTCTGTTCGGCGCGTCGATCGCGGCCGAACGACCAATCGCCCGTCCCGCTACTGCGCGGATCGTCCGGGCGTTCCACAACGGCAAGAGGGAGCACAGGTATGACTTCGTCCTCAGTGTGTGTCGTCGTCGGCGCGACCGGTGCGATGGGCACCGAGTTCACCCGTCGCCTGGCCCGTCGCGGCCTTCGCGTGATCGCCGTCGCCCGCAACGCCGACGACCTCGACAAGCTGGCGGCCTCGGACGACCTGATCGTCCCGTGCGTCGCCGACATCGCCGACGACAGCGCGATCGAGGCGATCGCCGCCCACGTCGACGCACCGGTGCGGATGGCCGTGTTCGCGGCCGGACTTCCGGTGCGCGGCTCGGCCGACACCATCGCGCCGGGAGACTTCGCGGTCGGCGCGAACATCAAGGTCGGCGGGCTGGTGCGGCTGCTGCACGCCGTCCGCGACCACCTGGTGCCGGGTTCGCGTTTCGTGACGATCGCCGGGTCGCTCGGACTCGAACCCGGCCCGCTCGACGCCGGGCCGGGGACGGTGAACGCCGCGGTCTTCAACCTCATGCGCCAGCTCAGCGCGCTGTACGGCCCGAAGGGCGTCACCACCCACACCATCGCGCCGGGGCCTGTCGACACGCCACGGCTGCGGAAGTTCGTCGAGACCGAAGCCGCCGAGACCGGCCGCGACCCCGGCGAGATCTGGAACCGCTACCGCGCCAAGACCACGCTCGGCCGGCTACCGACCCTCGACGAGATCGGCTGGACTCTGGAGATGCTGCTCGCCCCCGAGGCCGCCGTGCTGCACGGAAGCGTCCTCACCGTCGACGGCGGGACCCGGCACGGAGTCCAATAGTCACGGAGTCCAATAGTCACGGCGTCCACTAGATCTGTACCCCAAAACGTCACAAAGGAGCGGCCATGCCCGTTGCACACTTCCATCTCGTCGACGGCGCCTACACTGCCGAGCAACGACGTCGGCTGCTCGCCGACGCGAGCCGCTGCTACGCGGAGGTCCTCGACTCCCCGATCGAGCGAGTGCGGGCGTTCGTCGTCCGGTACGACCCGGACGACGCCGCGACGGCCGGGACGGTGATCGCCGACGGCGGCACCCCGGCCCCCTACTTCACCGCGATCGTCCTCGCCGGACGCCCGATCGAGCAGCGCCAGGAGTTGGCGGCGCGATTCACCGATCTGATCGTCGAGATCCTTGGGGCGCAGCGGGATCTGGTGCGCGGACAGATCGTCGAGGTCGATCCGGTGAACTGGTCCATCGCAGGCAACCCGGCCGCTGCCACGCGCGCCGGCGAGATCACGGCGCGCGCGGCGGCCGCACAGCCGGCGCGGTGATCAGCGGGGCATGAGCGAATGTGCCGTTACGTCGATCTATCCGACACAACGG
>NZ_PCZU01000149.1:48085-52150 GCF_002887785.1 Rhodococcus sp. ENV425 | reverse complement strand
CCCCGCCCTGCTCGATCAGAACCCCCAGGGTTCGTCCCTGCCCTGCAACTCGAGCGACCGGAAGGTGCCGGTGTAGAACACCAGCGGGTGCCCGTCGTCGTACCAGAGCCGCTCCACCCGGCCCACGTGCAGGGTGTGGTCACCCGCGGGATGCGAATCGACCACGGTGCACGCGAGGTGAACCAGTGCACCTTCGAGGAGAGGCACGCCCTTGCGCCACACGAACCGAACCAGATCCGGCTGGTTCGCCGCGCCGGCGAAGTGCAGGGACAACGGTTCCTGGTCCCCGGCGAGGATCGAAACGCCGTACCGCCCCGCCTCGCGGATCCGCTCGTTCATCTTGGCGCGGTTGGCGATCGATACGAGCACGAGCGGCGGATCGAGCGACACGGAGGTGAACGCGTTGGCGGTCATTCCGTGCACCGAGGCCTCGTCCTCGGACTCGGCGGTGGTGACGATGGTGACGCCGCTGGCGAACCGGCCGAGGGCCTTACGCATGTGCAGAGGCGTGACGTCGAGATCGGATCCCCGGGCGGTGTCGGTCATGACCGTGCTCCTCATCGCTGCGCCCCGTTCAGCTACGGACGATCTTCAGATCGTCGTTGTTGATCAGATCCGGGCGCGTCCAGCCGTCGATGTCGTATTCGGACATGCACTGCTCGGCGAAGCCCTTGAGCTGGTTGTCCAGGCCCTGAGCCTGGTAGGCGAACAGCGTCTGGAAGCGCACGGCCTCGTGGTCGCCGCCGTAGTTGCGCTCGTACAACTCGTGCCGGCCGCCGAACTCGGTACCGACGGCATCCCAGAGCAGCTTGAGCAGCTTGACACGATCGATGGCCACGATGCCGTTCGACCCGCGAACGTACTGGTCGAGGTACGGCCGGATCTCGGGGTTACCCCAGTCGCTCGCATGCGAATTCAGGTAGATCAGGCCGCTGCCGAGGGTCTGCTGGATGATCTCCTTGATCCGCGGGTAGCCGACGCCCATGAAGGTGCGGTAGGCGAGACCGTAGTTGAGGTTCGGTTGCACGGCCCCGTTGACCCACGGATCGGGCGTCTTCGCCATCGCGTCGGACAGTCCCCAGAACATGTCACGCCAGTTGAGGATCTCGCCGATCTGCATCTGCACGCCGCGGAATCCGGCCGAGCCGGTCATCTCCACCGCCTTCATCACACAGCCGGCGATGAAGTCCAGCTTCACGGCGAGACGGGCGCAACCGTGGAACATGAAGCGAGACATGAAGCCCGACTTCATCACGAACCCGTTGGTCGTCTCGGTGTCGTAGGCGAAGACGTTCTCCCACGGCACCAGCACCCGGTCGAACACCATGATGGCGTCGTTCTCGTCGAATCGGCTCGAGAGCGGGTAGTCGAACGGCGTACCCATGACGGCGGCGTTCATCTCGTAGGACGTACGGCAGAACAGCTTCAGGCCCGGCGAATCCATCGGGACGGTGAAGATCAGGCCGAACTCCTTCTTGCGGAGCGGCAGGCCGTAGTGCGCGATGAAGTTGGCGTTGGTGATCGCCGACCCGGTCGCCACCACCTTGGCGCCGGACACGATCAGGCCCGCGTCGGTTTCCTCCACCACGTGCACGCAGATGTCGGCGGTCTCGTCGGCGGGCTTGTCGCGGTCGATCGGGGGGTTCACGATCGCGTGGTTCATGTAGATCACGCGTTCCTGTGCTTCCTTGTACCACCGCTTCGCGTTGTCCTGGTACTCCCCGTAGAACTCCGCGTTGGCTCCGAGGGTGCCGAGGAACGACGCCTTGTAGTCGGGCGAGCGGCCCAGCCAGCCGTACACCTCGCGCTGCCAGGTGGCGATCGCATCACGAGCGAGGAGCAGATCGTCGGCACTGTGCGCCGTCTTGAAGAACGGATGGGTGAATCCTCCGTTACCGGTGTCGGTCGGCACCGACAGGATGCCCTTCGCTTCCGGCTTGTGCATCGCGTCGTACATCCGGGCCACCGACCGGACCGAATTGCGGAAGGCCGGATGTGTGGTGACATCGTCGACCCGCTCGCCACGGAAGTACACCTCACGACCGTCGCGGAGCGACTCGATGTACTCGTCGCCGGTCATGGGCCGGACGGTGTTGGGCGCTCCGACGGCGTCGCCCAGGATCGATGTGGTCGTCATGGTCTTCACTCCTGGTCTCGGGGGTGTGGTGCAGGAATCGGCTCGGGTGGGGAACGGCACGACGGGCGTCGACCCGGCCCGGCCGTATCCGCCGACTTCGGAGGATCCCGGCACCGATCACGCTGGCGCGCTTCGGTAACCGTCCTCGGTGGTCGCGCGGGGCCGGGGGTTGGGATATCGTTCCGGGCGCCACGTTCCTGTGATCTGTAACACTAGAAGGCGGAGGTGTGGTGGAACATGGCTGAGCGCGAACAAACGGGTGACTCTGCGCGCAACGGAGCGGCCCCCGGCATCGTTTCCCTGCGGACGCAGGAGCTGGACACGAGCGAGGGGCACACCCGATGGGCGAGCACGCTGGGGCAGCTGTACTGCGAGATGGACGTCGCGTGGCCGAACCCACGACGTCACTTCGACGCGGAATGGGGCGGCCGGCCGTTCGGC
Organism: Rhodococcus sp. ENV425; assembly: GCF_002887785.1. NCBI lineage: Bacteria > Bacillati > Actinomycetota > Actinomycetes > Mycobacteriales > Nocardiaceae > Rhodococcus > Rhodococcus sp. ENV425. The sequence goes on along the minus strand of NZ_PCZU01000149.1, from coordinate 49,572 downwards.
GATCTGCACGTCAGCACGATCCGGGCCGACGCCCACACGGTGGTCCGCTCGCCCGCGATGGTCGACTCCGACTCCGGTGCAGGCTATCTCGTGTGCATCGTGACCGAGGGCCACGTCGAGGTGCAGCAGTCGGGCCGGACCACGACGGTCGAGCGAGGGTCGTTCGCATTGCTCGACTGCGCCACCCCGTTCGTCTTCCACTCCCCCGCGCCGTTCCGGCAGATCGTCGTGCGGTCTCCTCGTGAACTGCTCACCTCGCGCCTGCCGGGGCGGATCGTCGAACACGGCACGGCCCGCACGATCTGCGGCGAGACCGGGCCGGGCGGACTGGTCGGTCGTTTCTTCGTCGACATCGCGTCGATGAATGCCCCCATCTCGCGGGGGGCCGCCGTGTCGTTCGCCTCCTCGGCCGTCGACATGCTGGTCACCGCCCTCACCGAAGGCACTGTCGCGACCGGTGCCGCCCAATTGCACCGCACGGAAGATCTCACCCGCGTCCAGCGGGTCATCGAACAGAAGCTGCACGATCCCGAGCTCACGCTTCCGGACGTCGCCGCCGACGCCGGGATGTCGTTGCGCAACGTCCAGAAGCTCTTCAGCGCAGCGGGCACCACTCCGCGCGCATGGCTGTATCAGGCACGGCTCGAGCGCGCGCGGAAGTACCTGCTGACGACCGAGATGTCCGTCGCCGAGGTCAGCGAATGCGCGGGCTTCCGGGACGTCTCCCACTTCAGCAGGACGTTCCGCGCCGCCTTCGGCGCGAGCCCCGGCCAGTATCGGAAGGAACGCGCCGGCCGCGAACCGGGGCACCGACACTGAACGACGACCGGCCGGGTGCTCGGGCTGAACCCGAACACCCGGCCGCGGAACCGGTCACACCGGCGACATCACCGGCGGCGCGCTGCCGACGGTGAACTCCTCCTTGAAGATCAACCGGGGCGCCATGCGACGCCGTTTGAGCGCCTTGACCGCCGCGGTGACCATGGCGGGTGGCCCGCACAGGTATGCGCTGCGCCCCTTGCAACTGGCGAAGTCGTCGAGCACGGCGTCGGTGACCACGCCGGTGGCGCCGTCCCACTGCTCCTCGCTGAGTACAGGGTGGTAGCGGAATCGGGGATCGGCGGCCTCGAGAGCCCGGAAGAAGTCCACGTCGTACAGATCCGCCTGCCCGCGCCCTCCGTGGTACAGGTCGATGCTCGGGACAAGATCGTTGGAGAGTGCATGGCGCACAATCGACTTCAAGGGGGCAAGCCCCGTTCCGCCGCCGACCAGAATGGCCGGTTCTTCCTGGGGACGAACCAGGGCGAACTGCCCCAGCGGCCCGCGCAGCCCGATCCGGTCTCCCGGCCGAAGCGAGCCGAAGATCCACCCCTCCGTCGCGAGCCCTCCATCGACCCGCTTGATGTGGAACTCGAGCCGGCGCGACTCGGAGGGCGGATTGGCCATCGAGTACTGACGCGCCACAACGGAACCCGGCACGATCAGCT
>NZ_PCZU01000149.1:27314-48038 GCF_002887785.1 Rhodococcus sp. ENV425 | reverse complement strand
CGACGAGCCGGCGGGTGCACCGTGCGATGTCGGCCAGCTCGAGCACGGTGCCGGCGTGGTCGCGCAAGGGATGCCTCGGCCCGTCCGGGGGCACGTCGTTCAACGGCGCGACGGTCAGATCGGTGCGAGGTGTCGCCTGACAGGCGAGTGTGAGCCCGGACGCGCGCTCCGCCTCGCTCAGGATGGTCTCGTCGGGCCGGCCGTGGTCCACCTCGCCGCACAGCACCCTGATCTTGCAGGTCCCGCAGGTGCCCTGCGAGCACGCGTGCGGCAACCAGCGGTTCGCCCGCAGTGCGGACTCGAGTACCGAACGGTCGGGCGCGCCGGGAAAGGCCCCGTCCTGCCCGGAAACGGTCACCGAGTGGCTCACGACTACACCTCCCATCGGACGTGCAGGCCCTGCGGGCCGCGGAAGGTCCAGCCCCAGAAGCTCGGGGTGCGGTCGGGGTCGGGTTCGATGTTCGGGATCGTCTCGAACAACTCCTCGAGGGCGATCCGGACGATCGCGGTCCCGAGGTAGGTGCCGGCACAGGCGTGCTTGCCGGCGCCGAAGGCGAGGTGCGGCATGACCGGCCGGTCCACGTCGTAGGCGTCCGGGTTCGCCCACACCGTCTCGTCGCGGTTGGCCGAGCCGTACGCGAGTATGACCGGCGTACCCGCGGGCAGGTCGACGCCGCCGACCGTGACCTCCCGGTTCGCGACCTTGACGGCGGCGCTCCAGATCGGCGCTACCCAGCGCGCGCCCTCGTTGACCGCCCGCGGGAGGAGATCCGGATCGTCGACGACGCGCTCGAGCTGGTCGGGATGCTGCAGCAGGCCCGCCAGTGTCGTCGTCATGACGTGACCGGGCTCCTGCAGCGCACCGAGCAGGAAGACGTAGATGTTCGGGTAGATTTCCGACCGCTCCCGCACCTGCCCCTCCGGCATTCCGTCGTGCAACCAGTGCGAGATCAACGTGTGGTCGGGATTGCGGGTCCAGTGGTCGAGCAACGGATCGACGGTGGCGACGATCTCCTCCTTGATCCGGTCTCCGGCCTCGAAGGGCTCGGCATGGGCGAACTCGCCGTTCTCGTCGACCTCGGCGTTGCCGTACGACAGCGCGAGCGTCTGGAACCACCGCACGAGCGTCTCCGAGGGGACGTTCCGCAGACCCATCAGGTCACCGACCGCACGGACGCTGACCGGAGCGAAATAGGCCTCCTGGATGTCCACGGCCCCGAGTTCCTCGATCCGTTCGAGGATGCTCCGCGCCTGCGGCCGGACCAGCGCTTCCACGTAGGAGTCGACCGCGGCGGGCCGGAGTTGCGGATCGATCCATTCGCGCAGCTTGCGGTGCCGCTCGCCGTTGGAGTCGAGCACGGTTCCGGTCCCGAACGTCCGCCCGCCCGAGGGGGCGATCACCGTGGACCACGTCTCGGAGTCCTGGGTGATCTGCAGGCACAGCTCCCTCGTGGCCACCACGTGCATCCCGATCGCCGGGACGTAGGCGACCGGCGCCTCCCGGCGCAGCCGCTCGTAGATCGGATTCGGGTCGCGGTCGAGTTCCTCCATGGTGATCTCGTCGATCCAGGTATGGGTGGTGGTCATGATGTCGCTCTCCTGTCGTGGGCTCATCCGGAGATGACGGCCGGGGTCGCGCAGACGGGGTGTCCCGCGGTATCGTCCGCCCGCCGAGTTCCTGTGATCTGGAACACTAGAAGGCGGAGGTGAGCGGGAACATGACCGACAGTGCACCGAAGGATGACTCCCCGTGCACCGCGGCGTCCGGCCGGAGATTGGCGCTGAGCACGCGCGAACTGGAGTCCACCGAAGGTCGTGCCCGGTGGACGGACACGCTCGAGACGACCTACTGCGAGATGGACGTCGACTGGCCGCAGACGCACGACCGTTTCGCGGCGGATCTGGTCGCGCGCCCGCTCGGGGAGATGACCGTCAGTGTGGTGCATGCCGATCCGCACGCGGTGGTGCGGACACCGTCGATGATCACCTCGGATCCGAACGACGACTACCTGCTGTGCTTGATCACGCGCGGTTCCGCGATCCTGACGCAGGGGACCCGGTCGGCGACCCTCACCGACGGCGCCTTCGGCATCGTCGACTCGTCGGCACCGTTCGTCGTCGACGCCACAACCGAATTCGAGCAGATCGTGCTGCGCACGCCGCGTGAGCAGCTGACCTCCCGCCTTCCTGTCGAGCTCATGAACAGCGTGACAGGCCAGGGCATTTCCGGACAGTCCGGAATCGGACGGTTCGTGTCCCGGTTCCTCGTCGAGGTCGCCACCGCCGATACCCCCTTGTCGCAGGGCTCTTCGGCAACCGTTGCGGCCGCGGCGCTGGATCTGCTCGTGAGCGCGATCGGTGAACAGTCGCCCCCGTTGAGCGCCACGAAGCGGATCCACGCGGACGACCTTCGCAAAGTGCAGAGCACCATGGTCCGGTATCTCCGAGACCCCGACCACACGCTCGCCGATGTCGGCGCGGAACTCGGAATGTCCGTGCGGTACATCCACAAGTTGTTCAGCACGGCGGGAACCACCCCCCGCACCTGGCTGTACCAGGTACGCCTCGGACGCGCGCGTGCCCTGCTGTCGGAAACCGACCTCACGGTCACCGAGATCAGCGGCCTGGTCGGCTTCCGGGACGTGTCCCACTTCAGCCGTGCCTTCCGTCGGCAGTTCGGCTCCAGCCCCGCGCATTTCCGGCTCGGTCGAGCCGTACGATAGTCGCCGGGACGGGCGGACCGCGTGCACCGCGCGTCCGCAGTCCCGCGAGAACCGTTCGTCCCGTTGCCTCGCCGGAGATCGACGACCGTCCCGCGCTCCGAATGATGTGCGGAGAATGTTCCGTTATCCGGTGTGATCGCGTCCGAAGATCTGTCGTGCGAGGACCCATCGCTGGATCTCGTTGGCGCCCTCGTAGATCTCACCGATCTTGCTGTCCCGGTATATCGCCTCGACCGGTCCTTCGGTGTCGTCGGCTCCGAGGGACTGCACGAATCCGAGTCCGCCGAACGCCTGCACGGCATCCCGGGCGATGCGCGCCGCCAGGTCGGTGCCGCGCAGCTTCGCCATCGCCGCATCGGGCTCGGGAAAATGCTCCCCGGCGTCGAGCCGAAGAGCCGCTTTCAGGTACAGGCTGCGGGCGGCCTCGAGGTCCGCCGCGTAGTCGGCCATCACGAACTGCCAGTGCTGTTTGGAAGCCAGCGAACCACCGAACGCGTGCCGCGACTTCAGATGCGCGACGGTGCGGTCGAAGGCGGCCTGCGCCATGCCGACGCCAGCGGCGCCGATTCCGATGCGGCCGTACGTGAGTGTCCGGAGCGCGACGCGCAGGCCGCCGCCGACCCGCCCGAGCACCGCTTCCGGTCCGAGCCGAACACGGTCGAGGATCACGTCGGCCGTGATCTGCCCGCGGTTGCCGAGTTTGCGGTCGGGTGTGCCGACGGTGACGCCCGGTGCGCTGGTGGGAACGATGAAGGTGGTGAGGCTGTCGCCGGTCCGGGCGAGCACGACGACGACGCCGGCGACGACCGAATTGGTGATCCACCGCTTGCGGCCGGTGAGTACCCACCCGTCGCCGTCCGGGCTCGCGACGGTCTGCACCGCTTCGGGAGAGAGATCGCTCGACGCACCGGGCTCACTCGTCGCGAACGACCCGACGATCTCCCCGTCGACGACGGGACGCAGCCATCGGTGCCGTTGCTCCTCGGTGCCCTGGTCCAGTGCCGTGCCGGCGAGGATGCAATGGACGTCGTAGATGGCGGCGACACTGTTGGAGTAGTACGCCAGTTCCTCGACGGCCACCGCGGTGGCCGTGGCGCGATGCGTGAGTCCGTCGCCACCGACGTCCGCGGTGAAGGGAATGCGGAACAGACCGTTCGAGGCCATGGCCTCGAACGCGTCCCGCGGGAACCCGTCGAGGCGCTCGTCCCCGCCGGCGATCCGGCCGGCGATCGGCGCGACGGCCCGGGTGGCGAAGTCCCGGACGCGGTCGCGCACCTGTCGCACCCCCGGTGGCGACAGCAGGTCGTGGTACATCCGGTCCGCCACCCGTTCGCAGCCGGGCTCGGGCTCGGCAACCAGGGTCAGGGCGCGCTGTCGGTTCGACGTCATCGGGTTCTCCGGGGGATACAGGGGATGGTGTCTCCCTTGTGTATCCCGCGGCCCCGCCCCGATCCGGTCCGATCACGATGCTCGACTTCGTCGCCGGCGGGCGTTGTCGCAGTTCGGGATATCCGGACCGTTCAGGCCCGTGTCTCACGCTCGGCGATCGTCACATCACCCGCCGCGAAGTGTGTCTTCGGCGTCTCCCGCAGCACCACCCGGATGTTGGGCAGCGGCGCGTCCAGGGCCCGGTGCGCCGCCTGGGTCAGTTCGTGGATCAGCCTCCGGAGCTCGTCCGGGCTGCGCCCCTCCGCGATCGTCACGTCGATGAACGGCATCGTCAGCCTCCCGCGACGGTGACGGTGCCGAGGGTGGTGAAGTGCGCGGCGATGCGCGCCCCCGGCTGCACCGGCACCGCGTCGGTCATGCCGCCGGTGAGCACCACCCACCCTGCCTCGATGGCGAGTCCCCGCTCGGCCAGGGTGTTCGCGGCGAAGGCCAGCGCCTCCGCGGGATGTCCGTGCACCGCGGCGCCCGTCGCCGAGTCCACCACCTCGCCGTCGACCTCGAGCAGGCACGCCTCGAGGGCGAGATCGAGATCCTCCGGCGCACGGCCGACCGGACCGGTCACGTACCGTCCGGACGAGTTGTTGTCCGCGACGGCGTCCATCATCGAGAACTGGTAGCCGGAGAACCGGCTGTCGATGATCTCGATCGCGCCGACCACGTGCTCCACCGCGGCCAGCGCGGTCGCGGCCGAGACCCCGGGTCCCTCGAGCCTGCGGCCCATGACGAACGCGATCTCCGGCTCCGCGCGGGCGTGGATCATCTTCTCGCGCGGGACAGGCTCGCCGATCGGCAGGATCATCCGGTCCGTGAGCCACGCGGTGGACGGCGAGTCCACCCCCACCTGCCGTTGCTTCGCCTTCGACGTGACCCCGAGCTTCACGCCGGTGAGCCGCTCGCCGCGGGCGAGCCGCATGCGCAACGCGATGTCCTGCGCGGCGTACGCGGTCCCCAGGTCCAGTCCGTCCCATTCCGCGAGGATCGACGTCTGCGGGGTCGCGGTGTCCTCCGCACGCAGCAGCACGTCGGCGACGCGGGCCGCGCTCCACAACTGGTCGCTCATTTCTCGTCCTTTCCTCCGAGCACGGCGGTGACGCTGCCGAGTCCGCTGATGTTCGCCACGACGGAGTCGCCCGCCGCCACCGGGAACGCCCTGGTCATGGAACCTGGAAGCACCACATGCCCCGGTTCGAGGGTGACCCCGAGCGGGCCGACCGTGTTGGCCAGCCACACCAGTGCGTTGAGCGGGGACCCGAGCACGGCTCCGCCTGCTCCCGTCGCCGTGAGTTCACCGCCTATGTGGAGCGTGCATCCGATCAGCCTCAGGTCGACGTCGCCGAGGGAGACCGGCCGGCTCCCCAGGATCACGCCGCCGGAGGAGGCATTGTCCGCGATGGTGTCGAAGATGCCGATCTTCCAGTCCCGGATCCGCGAGTCGACGATCTCGAGTGCGGGCAGCACGAAGTCCACGGCCCGCGCGGCTTCGGCGGCGGTGACGCCCGGACCGGCCAGCGGCCGGCCGAGCACGAACGCCACCTCGGGCTCGATCCGCGGCTGCAGGAAGCGGCCGGCGGGGATCGGCTGGTGCTCGAGGTGGAACATGCTCGCGGTCAGGTGCCCGAAATCGGGTTGATCGACGCCCATCTGCCGCTGGATCGCGCGGGAGGCCAAGCCCACCTTGTGGCCCTTGACGACATCACCGGCCAGCGTCCACTGCTCGACCTGCAGCTGTTGGATCCGGTAGGCGAGTTCGATCGACGCGTCGGGATGGTCCGGGGTGAGCGGATCGATCGGTTCCCCCGTGCGATACACCTCGAGCAGTCGGTCTGCGGCCTTGTGGGCGGCGGTGTCCATGGCTCCTCTTTTTCGCTTGTCTCGTTCGTGCGGTCGGATTCGTGGTCAGGAGGCGCGTGGGCTCGCCGCCGTCAAACCGGCGGCACCCGGGTCGTCCCGCAGGAGCACGGGACTGCAGTCGTGGGCTTCGGCGATCGCCCGGGTGATCTCGTGCGCGGCACCGACCACGGCCCGCTCGAGCTGCGGTCGCCGCTGGACGAAGCGCGTCGCGGGCACGCTCACGCTCACGGCCGCCACGACGGAACCCAGGTCGTCGCGCACCGGGGCGGCGACGCAGTGCACCTCCGAGACCGTCTCCCCGAGGTCCGCAGCGAAGCCGGCCGAGCGCACACCGGCCAGGGCGTCCAGAAGTGCCTGGGGGTTCGTGGTGGTCGACGGTGTCAGCCGCCGCAACGGGCGCATGGCCAGATACCGGCGCACCTCGATCTCCTCGAGTTGCGCGAGCAGCACCTTGCCCACCGCCGTGGAATGCGCATCCAGGCGCGTCCCGATCCGCGCACCCTGCACGGTGATGTTGTGATTGCCGAGAATCTTGTCCACATAGAGGACGTTCCATCGATCCATGACCGCGAGATGAGTTGTCTCGCCGTACTTCTCCACCAGGCGCTCGAGGACCGGGGCGGCACAGGACCGGACGTCGACGGTGCCGCGCAGCGTCTCTCCCAGCTCCACGACGCGCCAACCGAGCCGGTAGCGTCCGCGTGCGCGGCACTGGAGCAGCCCCGTGTCGACCAGGCTCGACAGCAGGGCGTGCGCGCTCGATCGGGGAACGTCGATCGCCGCCGCGACCTCGGAGACTCCCCACTCGGGTTGCTGCACCGTGAACAGGTCCAGCACCGGTCCGATCCTCTGCACCGTCTGCAGTGACGCCACGTCCAGGTCCGTCCTTTCGGGTCGCGGCGGGGGCCTCGAATGCGCACCACCCGCCGCCGGATGCTTGTGATCTGGAACACTAGGTCCCCGGATGGCGGGCGAACATGGCTGGGAATGCACAGAAGGATGACTCCACGCGCACCGAGTGCGCACATCCCGTCGCGCGGCCTCGGGAATCGGCGCGAGACGTGCGCACTCGCGGGGCCTCGGCGGTTACGCGCCCAACGACATGCGCAGGTGCGACACGACGTGCGCAAGGGTCGGGTCGTCGACCTGACCGGCGCGCCGGACGACGCTGACGACCCGCACGGCGCCGGGCGCGGGTATCGCCACCAGGTCCGGTCCCAGCGGCCTGCGGCCCAGTCGCGGGACCAGCGCGGCGGCGAGCCCGGCGCGCACGAAGTCCAGATGGATGTCGAAGTCACTCGACGTGCAGGTGATCCGGGGGCGCAGGCCGTGCCCGGCGAACATGGACATCAGCCATTCGTGGCACAGCGTCCCCTCGCCGGTGGACACCCAGTCCGACGACGAGAGCTGTTGCGGTGAGAGCGTTTCGCCGAGGGCCGGCGGATGGTCCGCGCGCACGATCACGTCGGCGCCGTCGTCGAGCACATGTTCGGCGACGAGGGTGTCGGGCAACACCCGCGGCAGCGACCGCCAGTGGTGCAGCACGGCGACGTCGGCCCGCCCGGTGGCCACCCTCAGGGCAGCGTCGACCGGGTCGGCCTCGACGACCCTGACGGACAGATCCGGCCGGCCCATGGTGGCCGAGGCCAGCGCCGCGGGGATGCCGGCCCGGATCGCCGTCGTGAATGCCGCCACCGTGACCGCGCCGGCGATCCGCGACGATCCCGAGACCCGGAAGAAGGCCGATTCCAGCTGCCCGAGAAGGGGTTCGGCGTCGTCGAGGAGGCGCTGGGCGGCGGGGGTGAGCACCACCCGGCGGCCCGCCGGGGCCGTGAGGGCCGCGCCGAGGCGTCGCTCGAGCCGTTTGACGCGCTGGCTGACGGCGGAGGGCGTGTAGCCGAGGGCGCTCGCGGCCTCGGTGACCGTGCCGTGGTCACGCAGCGCACGCAGGGCCACGAGCCCGTCGACGTCGAACATGTAGCAACATTACACAGAACCCTGCACAAAGCCGTGATGGACGTGCACGTTTCCGCGCGGCACTCTCGATCCTGTCCCGAACGGAAGGGGTTCCCGTGGTTTCTGCCTCCGCTGCGGCCGGGGTGGCCGTGGTCGCGCTGGGCATGGTCCTCACGCCCGGCCCGAACATGATGTACCTGACCTCCCGGTCGCTGGCGCAGGGCCGCCGGGCCGGCCTGGTGTCCCTCGCGGGTGTCGGCGCCGGGTTCCTCTGCTACCTGCTCGCCACTGCGGCCGGGCTCTCCGCCCTGTTCGCCGCGGTCCCCGTCGCCCACGATCTCCTGCGGTTCGCCGGCGCGGGCTATCTCGCGTATCTCGCATGGGGCATCCTGCGTCCCGGCGGCGGTGCACTCTTCGCCCCGGCCCCTGCGACCGAGCACTCGGCGGCGCGACTGTTCGGCATGGGCCTCGCGACGAACGTGCTCAACCCGAAGATCGCCCTGATGTATGCGGCGCTGCTGCCCCAGTTCGTCTCGCCCGCCGCCGGTCCCGAGTGGCGGCAATTACTCGTGCTCGGCGCGGTCCAGATCGGGGTGGCGCTGACGGTGAACGGGTTGATCGTGCTCGGCGCGGCAGCCGTCGCGCGCCGCGTGGCAACGCACCCGCGGGCCGTGCGGGCGCAGCGCCTCGTCACCGGCACGGCCCTCGGGGCCTTCGCCGTGGCGACGGCCTGCAGCCAGGCGCCGCCCGCACGGGCGTAGGGCTCAGGCCTCGAGCACCTGCCCCTTGCGTTCCGGCAGCGTGTAGGCGGCGACGGCGGCGACGGCGAACGCCGCCGCGAACACCCCGAAGACGAGCGGGTTGCCGCCGGCCGTGAGCAGCCCGGGCACCAGCAGCGGCGCCAGGATCGACGCGATGCGCCCGAACGCGGCCGCCGCACCGGTCCCGGCGGCCCGCACCGACGTCGGATACAGTTCCGGACCGATCGCGTACAGCGCGCCCCACGCGCCGAGGTTGAAGAACGACAACGCCATTCCGGCGGCGACGATCCGGGTGGGGGTGTCGGCGAGGCCGAACAGCCCGGCGGCCGCCGCCGAGCCGACGAGGAAACTCGTCAGGGTGGCGCGCCGCCCCCACACCTCGATCAGCCACGCGGCGACCGCGTACCCCGGCAACTGCGCGAGCGTGATGATCAGCGTGTACTGGAAGGACTTCACCAAATCGAAGCCCTGGGTGACCAGCAGGCTGGGCAGCCAGATGAAGGCCCCGTAGTACGAGAGGTTGATGCCGAACCACACCGTCCACAGGGCGACGGTCCGGCGCCGCAGCCGCGACGACCAGATCGACTCGGCCGCCGCCGGGTCGGTGCGCACCGGGCGCGACGTCTCCTCCTGGTCCGGGGGCGCGTCGACGCCGGCGGACGTCTCGAAGGACCGGACGGCCGTCTCGGCCTCGCCGTAGCGGCCACGGCTCTCGAGGTACCGGACGGATTCGGGCAGGCCGAACCGCATGACCACCGCGTACAGGGTGGGGACGATCCCCACGGCCAGCGCCCAGCGCCAGCCGTCGTCGCCGAGCGGGATCACGAAGTAGCCGATGAGGGCGGCGAGGATCCACCCGGCCGCCCAGAACGCCTCGAGCGCCACCACCATGCGGCCGCGCTGCCGGCGCGGCGCGTATTCACTGACGAGGGTCGACGCCACCGGAAGTTCGGCCCCGAGACCCAAACCGACGACGAACCGCAGCACGATCAGCACCGCGACGGAGCCGGCGAGCGCGGCGGCACCGGTTGCTAGGCCGTACACCAGCAGTGTCACCGCGAACACCTGGCGCCGGCCGATCCGGTCGGCGAGCAGGCCGCCGAGCGCGGCGCCGACGGCCATCCCGACGAAGCCGATCGAACCGATCCACGACAACTGGGTCGTGCTCAGGCCCCACTGCACCGCCAGGGCGGCCATCACGAACGAGATGAGCCCGACGTCCATGGCGTCGAGCGCCCAGCCCACACCGGAGCCGAGCAGCAGCCTGCCGTGTTTGCGGGTGAACGGGAGCTCGTCGAGCCGCTCGGTGCGCGTGGTCATCGACCGAAAGCTATCACCGCCACCGCGGTGATAGCTGGGCTCGGCCGCCGCTCGGGTTCAGCCGCGGGCGGCGTCCTCGAGCGGCGCGATCTCGATCTTGCGCATCTGCAACATCGCCTCGGTGATGCGCCGTCCCACCTCGGGGTCGGTGTCGGAGAGCAGCTCGTAGAGCCGCCGCGGCACCACCTGCCAGGACAGCCCGAAGCGGTCCTTCAGCCAGCCGCACTGGCTCTCCTCCCCGCCCTCGGTGAGGGCGTTCCAGTAGTGGTCGACCTCGTCCTGGTCGGCGCAGTCGATCTGGAGCGACACCGCCTCGGAGAACGAGAACTCCGGGCCGCCGTTGAACGCGACGTAGCGCTGGCCGTCGAGTTCGAAGTCGACGGCCATGACGGTGCCGGCCGGCTTGGGGCCGGCGTCCTGGTAGTAGGTGGTGCCCAGGATGCGGGAGTCGGGGAACACACTGGTGTAGAACTTGGCCGCGTCCTCGGCCTCGGTGTCGAACCACAGGAACGGGGTGATCTTCGGCATCGTCTTCTCCTTGCTCGGGTGGATGACGGCACTGCCCTCGGTGTTACAGACGTCGGTGTCACAGATATCGACCCGAGACGGAACCGGAACTCATCGCGGTCGCGAACCGGTGCACGCCCGGGCGATCATGAACTGGTTTCGATACCCGTCGGAAGGAGACGCTCATGCGGACGTCGGCTCGCATCACCACGGCAGTTCTCGGCGCCACAGTCCTGTCGGCGCTCGCGCCCGGCACGGCCCTCGCCGACACCACCGACGAGGGCTCGAGCGTGATCGGGTCCGTCGAGATCTTCTCCTGGCTGATCGACTTCCTGGCCAGTGCCTTCGGCCTGTCCTGAGCCGGCCACCCGCGTCAGCTGCAACGGATCGTGTCCTCGGTCAGGTCGCGGACCTCCGCGTACCGGGCGCGCACGGCCGGCATCGGGTCGGTCTCGTAACGCTGCACGGCACCACCCTGCCACCGCGGTGGTTCCGCACCGCCGTCGAGCACCCACGCCGCCTGGCGGGCCGCGCCGACGGCGACGTACTCGCCCGGCTCGGGCACCTCGACCGGGACCCCGAGCACGCCGGGCGCGACCTCGCGCAGCGCGCGGGAACGGGCGCCGCCACCGACGAGCAGCACCCGTCGCACCGGCACGCCCTGCGCGGTGATGTGGTCGAGGCCGTCCGCGAGCGAGCACAGCAGCCCCTCCACGGCCGCGCGCGCCAGGTGCTCCCGCGTCGAATTCGTCAGGCGCAGGCCGTGGATCGCGCCGGTCGCGCCGGGGCGGTTGGGGGTGCGCTCGCCCTCGAGGTACGGCACCATCACGAGCCCGCCGGCGCCGGGCGGGGCCGACAACGCGAGCCGTGACAGTTCGTCGTGGTCGACGCCGAGCAGCGCGGCGGTGGCGTCGAGGACCCGCGCCGCGTTGAGGGTGCACACGAGCGGCAGGTGGCGGCCGGTGGCGTCGGCGAAGCCGGCGACCAGCCCGTCGGGGTCGCGGGTGGGGGTGACCGAGACCGCCGAGACCACGCCCGACGTGCCGACGGAGACGATCACGTCGCCCTCGCGCGCACCGAGGGCGAGGGCGGCGGTGGCGTTGTCCCCGGCGCCGGGTCCCAGCGCGGCACCCCGGCTCGTCTCCCCGACCTGTTCGGCGGGTCCGGCCACCCGGGGCAGCAGGGGCCGCCGGCCGCGCAACGCCAGTTCGAGCAGGTCGGTGCGATAGGCGTCGTCGGCGGCGCTGTAATAGCCGGTGCCGCTGGCGTCGCTGCGGTCGGTGATCAGCGCACCGATGTCCGATCCTCCGGCCAGCCGCCAGGTCAGCCAGTCGTGCGGCAGGCACAGCGCCGCGGTGCGGTCGGCGCGGGCGGGCTCGTGGTCGGCGAGCCAGCGGGCCTTGGCGACGGTGATCGCGGCGAGCGGGACGACGCCGACGGCGTCGGCCCACTTCTGTCCGCCCCCGAGGTCGGCGACGAGGTCGGCGGCGGCCGCGGCCGAGCGGGTGTCGTTCCACAGCAGCGCCGGGCGCACCACCGTCCCGGTCTTGTCGAGGGTCACCAGCCCGTGCTGCTGACCGCCGACCGACACCGCGGCGACGTCGTCGAGCCCGCCGGCGGCGGCGACGGCGCGGTCGAGGGCGTCCGCCCAGGCACGCGGGTCGACCTCGGTGCCGTCGGGGTGCGGGGCGCGGCCCTGCCGCACGATGCGGCCGGTGTGCGCGTCGCAGACGAGCACCTTGCAGGACTGGGTGGACGAGTCGATCCCGGCGACGAGCGTCACCACGGCTCCTTCGGGTCGGCGTCCCGCTCGTCGCGGGTGGGCAGGTCCGCGCCGGCACGCGCGACGGTGCGGGCCGCGGTGAGCGCGGCGACGTCCAGGGCCGTGCGCAGCGCGTCCGGTCCGATTCCGCGCAGGCCCTCGCGGTCGCCGAGCAGCTCCTGGGTCCACAGGGCGTCGAGCAGGCCGGCCATGAACGCGTCGCCGGCGCCGACGGTGTCGACGACCTCGACCGGGTGCGCGGCGACCTCGACGGCGCCGGACCGCGCGACGGCTACGGCACCGCCCGCACCGAGCGTCACCGCGACGAGTGCCGGCCCGAGCGCGAGCCACTCCCGCGCGACGTCGCGGGGGTCGCGGCCGGGGGCGAACCAGCGCAGGTCTTCGTCGCTGGCCTTGACGACGTCGGCGCCCGCGACGAACCGGGTGATGCGGTCGCGGGTGCGCGGGTCGTCGCCGACGAGCGCGGGCCGGACGTTCGGGTCGTAGCTGACGGTCGCGGTGGGCACGTGCCGGTCGAGCAGCGCGGCGACGGCCTCGCAGCCGGGTTCCAGCAGGGCCGCGATGGATCCGGTGTGCACGTGCCGGGCACCGGGCGTGGGACGAGGATCGGGCAGTTGCCATTCCAGGTCGAACTCGTATGTGGCGGAGCCGTTCTCGTCGAGCACGGCGGTCGCGGTCGGGGTGCGCGCCGCGGTGCTGCTGCCGGCGGCGAGCCGCACCTTCGAGGCCGCGAGGTGGCCGACGATACGGCGGCCGCGGTCGTCGTCGCCGATATGGGTGACGAACTCGACGTCGCGGCCGAGCCGGCCGAGGCCGACGGCGACGTTGAGCGGGCTGCCGCCGACGTGTTCGACGGGCTCGGCCGCGCCCCGGCGGACGATGTCGACGAGCGCCTCGCCGATCACGAGGACGGGCCCGTTCACGATCCGACCTTGCTGCGCAGGGCTTGCAGGGTGGCGCGGGCCCCGACGCGGTGCAGGGACCCGAGCGCCCACAGGTAGGCCTCGACGAACCGCGGCTGATCGGCGAGATCCCCGAAGACGGACCGGTTCCCGAGGAAGGCGGTCGGCTCCTCGCGCTGGCTGCGGGCGAGGGGCCCGAGGGTGTCGGCGAGCCGGTCGACGACCTCGATGGGGTCGCCGGCCTCGTCGATGCCCTCGGCGTAGCGGGCCCAGCCGGCCACGACGGCGGCGGCCAGGCGCACCGATCCGCCCGTGGCGAGGTTCTCCCGCACCACCGGCAGCAGCCACTTCGGGATGCGGTCGGAGGATTCGGCGCACAGCCGGGCGACGGTGTCGCGGATCTCGGGATTGGCGAAGCGCTCGATCAGGGTGCGCTTGTACTGCGCGAGGTCGATGCCGGGCACGGGCCGCAGGGTGGGGGTGGCCTCGGTGTCCATGTAGTCGAGCAGGAACTCCGCGAACAGAGGGTCCTGGGCGGCCTCGTGCACGTAGCGGTAGCCGCACAGGTGGGCGAAGTAGGCCAGCGCCTGGTGGCTCGCGTTGAGCAGGCGCAGCTTCATCAACTCGTACGGCGCGACGTCGTCGACGAGTTGCACCCCGGCCTCGTCGAAGGCCGGACGGCCGCAGGAGAAGTCGTCCTCGAGCACCCACGAGGTGAACGGTTCGGCGACGACGGGCCAGCGGTCGCGGACGCCGAAGCGGGCGTCGAGTTCCGGGGCGATGTCGTCGGTCGTGACGGGGGTGATGCGGTCGACCATCGAGTTGGGGAACCGGGTGTGCTCGCGCATCCAGCCGGCGAGATCGGGGTCGACGAGTTCGGCGAAGGACGTGAAAGCCCGCCGGGCGACGGTGCCGTTGCCCTCGATGTTGTCGCACGACATGATCGTCGGCGACGGCAGCCCGCGCTCCCGGCGGCGCGCGAGCGCGGCGGTGACCAGGCCGAAGACGGTGGCCGGCGCGTCGGGGTGCTCGAGGTCGCGGCGGACGGCGGGGTCGTCGACGTCGAATTCGCCGGTGTCGTGGCGGATGTTGTAACCGCCCTCGGTGACGGTGAGCGAGACGACGCGGGTGGTGGGTGCGGCGATCAGTTCGATCACCGCCTCGGGATCGTCGGGGGCGTAGCGGTAGTCGACGATCGAACCGATCACCCGCGGTTCCCATTTGCCGTCCGGGTGGCGCAGGATCAGGGTGTAGAGGCCGTCCTGGGATGCGAGGGCGTGGCGCATGCGGCGGTCGCCGGGCATGACGCCGACGCCGCAGATGCCCCAGTTGCGGGCGCCGCGTTCGAGCAGCCGGTCGACGTACATCGCCTGATGGGCACGATGGAATCCGCCGACCCCGAAATGCACGATGCCGACGCCGATGTCGCGGCGCGAGTAGGTCGGGCCAGGGACGGGCAGGGCGTTCAGGGTGTTCTCCCCCAGGTCCACTTCGGGGCTCCTTACGTGTCGTCGCCGGGGTGCACCCGCACGACGGTCTTGATGTTGCCGGGTGTCCGGTCGGATTCGAGTGCTTCGGCCGCCCTCTCGAGCGGGAAGCGGGCGGTGACCATCGCGTCGAGGTCGACGCGGCCGGTGGCGGCGAGGGCGATCGCCGTCGGCCAGGTGTGTGCGTAACGGAAGACGCCGGTGAGGACCAGCTCGCGGTTCTGGATCAGCTGGACCGGCAGGTTCATCGTCTCGGCGCCGGAGCCGACGAGGACGACGGTGCCGGCGGGCCGGACCGCCCGCATCGCGGCGGCGACCGCGGCGGGGGCGCCGGAGGCGTCGATGTAGGCGTCGACGTGCAGGTCGCTGACGTCGTCGGTGCGCGGGTCGAGCGTGGCGGTCGCCCCGAACTTCCGGGCCAGCGCGCGCCGGTCCGCGTCGAGGTCGGTGACGACGATGTCGGTGGCGCCGAACGCGCGGGCGACCTGCGCGGTGACGATCCCGATGGGGCCCGCGCCGGTGACCAGGACCCGGGAACCGGCGGTGACGCCCGCCTTGCGGACGGCGGCGATGCCCACGGACAGCGGTTCACAGAGGGCGGCGGCGTCGTCGGAGACGGTGTCGGGCACGGGGTGGGCGAATTCCGCCCCGATGGTG
The DNA here is from genome assembly GCF_002887785.1 of Rhodococcus sp. ENV425. NCBI lineage: Bacteria > Bacillati > Actinomycetota > Actinomycetes > Mycobacteriales > Nocardiaceae > Rhodococcus > Rhodococcus sp. ENV425. Next base: position 32,642 of record NZ_PCZU01000149.1, on the reverse strand, counting down.
ACGTAGTCGCAGAAGGCGCCGTCGACGGGTGGGGTGGCGTAGAACCGCATGTGCGGGCAGAGGTTGTAGCGCCCGCGCCGGGTTTCGTCGGTGGTGGGGTCGGGGCGCTGCGGCTCGATGGACACGCGCTGCCCGACCCGGCCGGCGGGGACGCCGGCGCCGACCGCGGCGATCGTGCCGGCGGCCTCGTGGCCGAGGACGAGCGGGGCCTCGACGACGAATTCGCCGATGCGGCCCTCCCGGTAGTAGTGCGTGTCCGATCCGCACACGCCGACGGAGGTGACCCGGACGAGCACGTCGCCGGGTGCGGGTTCGGGGACCGGCCGTTCGCGCATCTCGATCCGTCCGGGTTCGACGAGGACGGCGGCGCGCATGCCGGCCGGGATCGACGGGGGTGTTGTGTGGGTCACATTGCCGATGCTAGCGTACTGAGCAAATGAACGCACCCATGAGCATTTGCTCACGGTGTTCCTCCGAACCAGGAGATGTCGTGACCGTCCCCCACGTGACGAACCAGCCCGCGGCCGCCGCCGCGCCGGAGGAGCTGCGCCTGGCGCTGCGCGCGGCGACGCTGTACTACCTGGACGGCCTCACCCAGGCGGAGGTCGCGACGCGCCTCGGCGTCTCCCGGCCGACCGCGGGACGCCTCGTCGCCCGGGCCCGGGCCCAGGGCCTGGTGCGCATCGAGGTGAACGTGCCGGCCAACCTGCGCGACGACCTGCACGCCGACGAGGAACGCGCCCTCGAGGAGCGCTTCGGCCTGCTCGAGGCCGTCGTCGTCGGCGACGGCGTGGACGCGGCCGGCCCGCTCGACGAGGCCGCCAGCTTCGCGGGCGTCGGACGGGCCGCCGCCGCCCTGATCAGCCGGCGGATCCGCGCGACGGACACCCTCGGATTCACGTGGGGCCCGGAGACCGTGGCCGTCGCGCAGGCCCTGCCGCCGGGCGGGGCGACCTGCGCGACGATCGTCCAGCTCGACGGCGCCGTCACCGCGTCCGACTACCAGACCGGCGCCGAGTACGTGCTCGGACGATGCGCGGAACAGCTGCAGGCCAAGATGGTCCGCCTCCCCGTTCCCCTGTACGCCGACCCCGCGACGGTCGCGTCCATGCGTGCCGACTCGATGATCTCCCGCACCCTGGACATCGGCCGCCGCGCCGACATGATGATGTTCGGCGTGGGGGCGGTGTCCACGTCGACCACCCTGTTCGAGGGCAGCTACCTCGACACCGCCATGCTCGACTCCCTCACCGACCTCGGCGCGGTCGGGGAGATCGCGGGACGGTTCTTCCACGCCGACGGCACGGCCGTCGGCGGGGACCTCGACCGTCGCGCCGTGTCGGTCTCGCTCGACGACATCCGCGCCTGCCCCGGCACGGTCCTCGTCACCGGCGGGGCCGCCAAACACCAGGCCGCGCTCGGGGCGCTGCGCGGCGGCCTGGCCACCATGCTCGTGTGCGACATCGAGTGCGCACGTTGGCTACTCGACCGATAACCCCACCGGAGAGACCGAAGAAGAGGCGACGATCGGTGAACACATCCAGAACGACCACCCGAATGCTGGTGGCCGGGGCGGGGGCGCTCAGCCTCACGCTCACCGGCTGCGCCGGCGCCGGCTCGCTCGGCGCCTCCGACCAGACCGTCACCATCGCGATGGTGTCGAACTCCCAGATGCAGGACGCCCAGCAACTCGCCGCGCAGTTCGAGGCCGAGAACCCGGACATCGACCTGCGGTTCGTCACGCTCTCGGAGAACCAGGCCCGCGCGAAGATCACGGCCTCCACCGCGATGGGCGGCGGCGAGTTCGACGTGGTGATGATCAGCAACTACGAGACCCCGCAGTGGGCGGAGAACGGTTGGCTGACCAACCTCTCCGACTACGCCCGGCAGACGGAGGGCTACGACGAGGACGACTTCATTCCCTCCCTGCGCGAATCGCTGTCCTACGACGGCGACATGTACTCGGTGCCGTTCTACGGCGAGTCCTCGTTCCTGATGTACCGCAAGGACCTGTTCGAGCAGGCCGGCATCGCCCTGTCCCCCACCCCCACATGGGACGAGGTCGCCGCTGCCGCCGCCCGCCTCGACAGCCCCGACACCGCCGGGATCTGCCTGCGCGGCAAGCCCGGCTGGGGTGAGGTGCTCGCCCCGCTGAACACGGTGATCAACACCTTCGGCGGCCGGTGGTACGACGAGAACTGGAACGCGCAGCTCACCAGTCCCGAGGTCGTCGAGGCCGTGCAGTTCTACGTCGACCTGGTGCGCGAGCACGGCCAGCCGGGCGCCGCCACCAGCGGTTTCAGCGAATGCGCCACGCAGCTCGCCCAGGGCCGCGTCGCGATGTGGTACGACTCCACGTCGGCGGTCTCCACCCTCGAGGACCCCGCGTCGAGCAACGTGGTCGGAAAGATCGGGTACGCCCCCGCACCGATCCGGGTCAAGGACGACGCGGGCTGGCTCTACAGCTGGTCGCTCGGCATCCCCGTCGACAGCGACAACGCGGACTCGGCGTGGCGGTTCGTCTCGTGGATGACGAGCAAGGAGTACCTGCGCACCGTCGGCGAGACCCTCGGCTGGGAGCGGGTGCCGCCCGGCAGCCGGCTGTCCACCTACGAGATCCCCGAATACCGTGAGGCCGCAGCCGCTTACGGGCCGCTCACCCTCCGGTCCATCGAGAACGCGACCCCGGACGCCCCGACGGTCGAGCCGGTGCCCTACACCGGCGTCCAGTTCCTGGCCATCCCCGAGTTCCAGGATCTCGGAACCCGCGTGAGCCAGCAGATCAGCGCCGCGATCGCCGGTCAGAAGACCGTCACCGAAGCGCTGGAACAGGCCCAGGAATACGCCGACGTCGTCGGTGCCACCTACCGGGAGGATCAACAATGACAACCGTGGCAGTCGGCGCACCCACCGCCGACGACTCGGAACGCATCCGCCGGGTGCGGGAAGCCAAGAGCGACGCGGTCTCCCGCGCGGAAGGCTGGCGCCGCCGGGGGCCCCTGCTGCCGGCCCTGATCTTCATGATCGTGGTCACGCAGATCCCGTTCGTGTTCACCCTCTACTACTCCACGCAGTCGTGGAACCTGGTGCGCCCGGGCTCGCGCAGCTTCGTGGGCCTGCAGAACTACGCGGACGTCTTCCGCGACAGCCAGTTCCGCGAGGTCGCCGTCAACACCGTGATCCTCATCGTCGGCACCGTGCTGATCTCCGTCGTGCTGGGCCTGCTGCTCGCGCTGCTGCTCGACCGGGTCTTCCTCGGCCGCGGCATCGTCCGCACCCTGCTCATCACGCCGTTCCTGGTCACCCCCGTCGCGGGAGCGCTGATGTGGAAGACCGCGATGTTCGATCCCGTGTTCGGCATCGTCAACTTCGTGCTCTCCCCGTTCGGCGTCGGGCAGATCGACTGGGTCAGCCGCTACCCGCTCGCCGCGGTGATGGCCAACCTGGTGTGGCAGTGGACCCCGTTCATGATGCTGCTCATCCTGGCCGGGCTGCAGTCCATGCCGCGTGACACCCTCGAGGCCGGCCGGGTCGACGGGGCCGGCGCCTTCGCCCTGTTCCGCGAGCTGACGCTGCCGCACCTGCGGCGGTTCATCGAACTCGGCGCCGTGCTCGGCGCGATCCACCTGGTCAACACGTTCGACGCCATCTACATGATGACCCAGGGCGGACCGGGCACCGCCAGCTCCAACCTGCCGTTCTACATCTATCAGCGGGCGTTCCTCGGCTTCGACATCGGCCAGGCCGCCGCCATGGGCGTGGTGGTCGTCGTCGCCACCATCGTCGTGGCCACCGTCGCGCTGCGGCTGATCTTCACATCGTTCACGGGCAAGGAGGAGGCCGCCTGATGAGCACCACCGCCCCCACCACACAGCAGCTCCCCGCACCGGAGACCGTCCCGGCGCGCCCCCGGAAACGTAAGCACCGCAAGGCAAATCCATGGGGCGTCGTCGCCTGGATCGCCGCCCTGGGGTTCTTCTTCCCGGTGTTCTGGATGGTGCTCACCGCCTTCAAACAGGAGGCCGACGCCTACTCCGATCCACCGAAGTTCTTCTTCACACCCACCCTCGACCAGTTCCGCGCGGTGTTCGACACCGGCGTCGGTGTCAGCCTGCTCAACTCGGCGTTCGCCACCGGCGTGTCGACGATCCTCGTCCTGCTGCTCGGCGTGCCCGCCGCGTTCGCCCTGTCGCTGCGGCCGGTGCGCAAGACCAAGGACGCCCTGTTCTTCTTCATCAGCACGAAGATGCTGCCGATCGTCGCCGCGATCATCCCGCTGTACGTGATCGTCGCGAACATCGGTCTGCTCGACAATATTTGGGCCTTGATCATCCTCTACACCGCGATGAACCTGCCGATCGCGGTGTGGATGATGCGCTCGTTCTTCCTCGAGGTGCCGGGCGAGCTGCTCGAGGCCGCGAGCATGGACGGCGCCGGCCTGTGGACGTCGGTGCGGGAGGTGATCCTGCCGCTCGTCTCGCCCGGCATCGCCGCCACCGCCCTGATCTGCGTCATCTTCTCCTGGAACGAATTCTTCTTCGCCGTCAACCTCACGGCGGTGCAGGCGCAGACGATTCCCGTGTTCCTCGTCGGCTTCATCACCGGCGAGGGCCTGTACTGGGCTCGCCTGTCCGCGGCCGCGACGATGGCGGCGCTGCCCGTCGTCCTCGCCGGCTGGGTCGCCCAGAACAAGCTCGTGCGCGGCCTGTCGTTCGGCGCAATCAAGTAACTCCCCCGATCACTTTCGAAGGAATCGTCATGGCCGAGATCACCTACCGCAACGCGTCGTGCATCTACGAGAACTCCGACACCCTCGCCGTCGACTCGCTGAACCTGGACATCCAGGACGGGGAGTTCGTCGTCCTGGTCGGACCGTCCGGCTCCGGCAAGAGCACCGCGCTGCGGATGCTCGCCGGACTCGAGGACATCGACGAGGGGTCGATCAGCATCGGTGGCCGCGACATGGTCGGCGTGCCGTCGAAGGACCGTGACATCGCGATGGTCTTCCAGAACTACGCCCTGTACCCGAACAAGACCGTCGCCGAGAACATGGGCTTCGCACTGAAGATGCGCGGCGTGAGCGCCGACGAACGGCGGCGCAAGGTCGAGCAGGCGGCGAAGCTGCTCGACCTCACCGACTACCTGGACCGCAAGCCCGCCAAGCTCTCCGGCGGCCAGCGGCAGCGCGTCGCGATGGGCCGGGCGATCGTCCGCGAACCGCAGGTGTTCTGCATGGACGAACCGCTGTCCAACCTCGATGCCAAGCTGCGGGTGCAGACCCGCACCCAGATCGCCGCGCTGCAAAGGCGTCTCGGCACCACCACGGTG
>NZ_PCZU01000149.1:753-27304 GCF_002887785.1 Rhodococcus sp. ENV425 | reverse complement strand
CGTCACGCACGACCAGGTCGAGGCGATGACCATGGGCGACCGGGTGGCGGTGCTGCGCGGCGGCACGCTGCAGCAGTTCTCCTCCCCCACCGAGCTGTACGACCGGCCCGCCAACGCGTTCGTCGCCGGGTTCATCGGCTCGCCCGCGATGAACCTGCTCGACGCGCGGATCGTCGACGGCGGCGTGCAGATCGGCAGCACCGTCGTCGACGTCGAACGGGACCGCATCGCCTCGCTGCACCGCGCCGGCCTCGAGACCGTCACCGTCGGGATCCGGCCCGAACAGCTGGAGATCACGGACGGCGACGGCGTCGAGGCCATCGTCGACCTCGTCGAGGAACTCGGCAGCGAGTCGTACGTGTACACCCGCGTCGCGCGCAGCGACACCACCCTCGTCGCGCGGTCGCTCACCCGCACCCCGGCCCGGCTCGCGGACACGATCCGGCTGCGCAAGCGGGAGGGCTCGGTGCACCTGTTCCATCCGGAGACGGGCGAACGCGTCGGCGACTGACCGGCCGGCGGTGAACCTGCGCCGGAACCGGCGGGGGTCGGTACGGTCGGGACGTGCTCTTCTCGACGATCGTCGCCACCTCACGGGCCGTCGGCACCACCCGGTCGCGACGGACCAAGGTGGAAGAACTGCGCAGCCTCCTCGCCATCCTCGACCCCGTGGAGGTCGAGCCCGCGGTGTCGTGGCTGGCGGGCGAGCCCCGCCAGGGCCGCATCGGCGTGGGCTGGCGCACCCTCGCCGGGGCCCGCGTCGACCCGGCCGACGCGCCGTCGCTGACCGTCTCCGACGTCGACCGGGCCTTCACCGAGCTCGCCGGTCTGGCCGGGACCGGATCGACGGGGCGGCGCCGCGAACTGCTCGCCACGCTGCTCGGCGCGGCCACCACCGCCGAACAGGAGTTCCTGGTGCGGCTGCTCACCGGGGATCTGCGGCAGGGCGCGCTCGAGGGCGTGATGACCGACGCGGTGGCCGCCACGGCCGGTCTGCCCGCCGAGACGGTGCGCCGGGCGTTCATGCTCTCCGGGCAACTGTCCGTGACGGCGGCCGCCGCGCTCACCGGCGGCGCCGACGCGCTCACCGCGTTCCGTCTCGAGGTGGGCCGGCCGATCAGGCCGATGCTCGCCTCTCCCGCGCCGTCCCTCGCCGACGCCTACAGCCGGTTCGGCGGCGACGTCAGCGTCGAATACAAGCTCGACGGCGCCCGCATCCAGGTGCACCGCCACGACGAGACGGTGCGGGTGTTCACCCGCACCTTGCGCGAGATCACCGGCAGCGTACCGGAACTCGTCGATCTGGTCGCCGCGCTGCCGTGCACGTCGGTGGTGCTCGACGGCGAGACCCTGGCGCTCGACCCCGAGGGCCGGCCCCGGCCGTTCCAGGAGACCATGAGCCGCTTCGGCGCCGAGTCCGCCCACGATCTGTTGCTGCACCCGTACTTCTTCGACTGCCTGCACCTCGACGGCGTCGACCTGCTCGACGCACCGCTCGCCGAGCGTCTCGACGCCCTGCAGCGGGTCGCCCCCGAGCACCGGATCCCGGGCGTGCTGCAGCCGGACGACGCCGCAGCCAAGGCCCAGTTCGAGGCCGCGCTCGCCGCCGGCCACGAGGGCGTCGTCGTCAAGGACCTCACCGCACCCTACGCGGCGGGCCGGCGTGGCCGCGCCTGGCAGAAGGTCAAGCCGGAGCACACCCTCGACCTGGTGGTGCTCGGCGCCGAGTGGGGCTACGGCCGCCGCACCGGGTACCTGTCCAATCTCCATCTGGGCGCGCGGGACCCGGACGGCGGTGAACCGATCATGGTCGGCAAGACGTTCAAGGGGCTGACCGACGCGCTGCTGCAATGGCAGACCGAGGAATTCCCGCGGCACGAACGCAGCCGCGACGCACACGCGGTGTACCTGCGGCCGGAGCTGGTCGTGGAGATCGAACTCGACGGCGTGCAGGTCAGCCCGCGCTACCCCGGCGGGGTGGCGCTGCGATTCGCGCGGGTGGTGCGCTACCGCCCCGACAAGACGGCCGCCGAGGCGGACACGATCGACGCGGTGCGGGCGCTGCTGCCCGGGACGGAGCCCGGCTGACGCTAGGAAACCTTCCTGCGCCGAGGCGCGGGCGGTTCACCGGCGCGCGGGACGGGTGCGCGGCGGGCGCAACGGTTCGCCTGGCGATGTTGCTCCGAGCGCAAGAGCCCTGTGCCGGCAGTCACACATGATGGTCGTCACAGTCAGCGACTGATCCTACTGCGCAGCCGGACGGCGCTCTTCCCGTTCCTTGCAGCCAGGCAGCGCTGGGCTCGTTCAACAACCAGAGAGGTTCATCGATATGAGCAGGCGTGTCCTGATCCGGGGTGGCTACATCATCCCCACGGCCCCGGAGAACAACGACATTCCCGAGGGCGACATCCTGATCGAAGACGGCCTGATCGTTGCGGTCGGGCCTTCGATCGAGGCCGAGGCCGACGAGATCGTCGACGCCACCGGCCGCATCGTCATTCCCGGGCTGATCGACACCCACCGGCACATGTGGGAGACCGTCCTGCGCAATATGCTGCCCGACGGCGACTTGATGGATTACTTCCAGGCAGTGCTGAGCCTGGGGCAGTTCTTCCGTCCTGAGGACGTCTACACCAGCAACCTGCTGGGTGCGACCGCGGCACTGAACGGCGGAATCACCACGATTCTGGACTGGTCGCACATTTCCAACAGCCCCGAGCACTCGGATGCGGCGATCGCTGCCCTGCAGGCTGCGAAGATCCGTGCGGTGTACGCCCACAGTGTCGGCCTGCACCCCGTGCACGAGTCCCTCGGTGTCGAGTGCGACAACCGGCACCCCGAGGACATCCGCCGAATCGTCGAACAGTACCGCACCACCGACGAGAACCTGCTCACCCTCGCCGCGGCGGTCCGCGGACCGGAGTTCAGCACCTACGGCGCCGCCTGGGACGACGTGCGCCTCGCCCGTGAGCTGGGGCTGCGAATGACCATCCACGTCGGCTGTTCCGCGCTGGGGGCCCGCAATTCCGTCGAGACGTTGGGCGAGCAGGGTTTGCTCGGCTCCGACATCACCTACGTGCACGCCAACACCTGCAGCGACGGCGCACTGAAGCTGATCGCGGACTCCGGCGGCACCATCTCCTCGTCCCCGGCGGTGGAGGCGGTGATGGGGCACGGCGCTCCGGCGTTCGCTCGATTCGACGCGGTCGGCCTGCGCCCGAGCCTGAGTGTCGACGCCGAAGTCGGGGTCTCGGGAGACCTGTTCGGCCAGATGCGCAGCGCGTACGAGCAGAGCCGCATGGTCAGCCACACCATCCTGCGCGAGGGCGGACAGGCCACCTTGCATACCACCCGCGACGTGCTGGCGTGGGCGACGATCGAGGGCGCCCGCGCTCTGGGACTGGACCGGGTCACCGGCTCGATCGAGGTCGGCAAGCAGGCGGACATCGTCCTGGTCGATCTCAACGGGCCCGAGACCGGACCGGTCAACTCCGCGATCGGCGCGGTCGTCCTCAACGCCGGCTCAGCGCACGTGACCGACGTGTTCGTCGCCGGCCACGGCGTCAAGCGCAACGGCGTCCTGATGGATGTCGACATCGACGACCTCGTCGCCGACGGCGAGAACACCCGGCACCAGGTCGACGCCGCCGCGTCCGCAGCCGGGCTCACCGCCTGAGACCACCGGCCTACCCGACTCCCATCTCCCTTACCCACCTCACGCTCTGTTGGAGGGCATCATGACGGTCACCGAACCAGTCACCGACATCGAATCCGCGCACGACGTGCTCGAACGCGTCCGCACCCTGGTCCCGTTCCTGCGCGAGAACGCCGCCGAGACCGAAGCGTTGCGCCAGGTCCCCGAGAAGAACATCGACGCACTCGCCGCCGCCGGCCTGTTTCGGCTGACCCTGCCCCGGACTCGCGGTGGTTTCGAGGCGCCGGTCGCGCTGCAGAACGACATCCTCGCCGAGGTCGCCCGCGGCTGTCCGTCCACCGGCTGGGTGTGCACGCTGATCACCGCGATGAACTGGATGATCAACCTGTTCCCGGACCAGGCCCAGGAGGACATCTACGCCACCCCTGGGGTGCGCGCCGCCGGAGTGTTCGCTCCGACCGGCAAGGGCAAGCGGCAGGACGGCGGCATCGTCGTCAGCGGCCGCTGGGCCTTCAACACCGGGGCGGCGAACGCCCACTGGGCCGGTTTGACCGCGATGGTCGAGGACGAGGACGGCGGCGTCGCTCCGCAGTTCCTGATGATCCCCTACAGCGAGCTGGACTTCGAGGACGACTGGTACGCGTGTGGTCTGTCCGGTACCGGCAGCCGCACCACCGTCGCCCGGGAGGTCTTCGTCCCCGGCCACCGGGCGCTGCCGGTGCAGAATCTGGCCACCGGAAACTACCCGGGAAGCACCGCGTCGGCGGAGAACCCCTACTTCCGGACGCCCGGCATCGCCCTGTTCCTCGCGGCCTCGGCCGGCCCGCCGATCGGCATCGCCCGCGGAGCGCTGGATGTGTTCCTCGAACGGTTGCCGGGCCGGACCATCACCTACACCGATTACGCCAGCCAGAGCGAGGCCCCGATCACCCATCATCAGGTCGCCGAGGCCACCCTGAAGCTGTTCTCGGCCGAAGCGCACAGCACCCGTGCCGCCGCGCTGATCGACGGCAATCTCGGCAAGCCGCTGTCGCTGCCGGACCGGGCGGAGATCCGTGGCCATCTCGGCCACGCCACCAAGCTCTGCCGTGAGGTCGTCGACGTGTTGTTCCAGGCCAGCGGGGCGTCGGCGATCCAGAATTCGGTTCCGATCCAGCGCTACCACCGCGACATGCAGTCGTTGTCACTGCATGCGCTGATGCAGCCGAACACCAACACCGAGCTCTACGGCCGGGTGCTGCTCGGCCTGGATCCGAACACCAACACCATCTGAACCTCCGGCTCATCGGTCACACTGACAAGAGAGAGGCATGGGCATGACAATTCTCGACACCATCTACGAGCGGTGGAACGAGCACGACATCGACGGCGTGCTGGCCCACTTCCACGACGACCTGGTCTACACCGACAAGACGCTCGGCACTACGTTCAAGGGCCGCGAGGAACTGGCCCAGTTCATGGCCGCCACGTTCGTCTCGTTGCCCGATCTGCGGTTCGAACTGCTGCACACGTTCGAAACGGACACCGACTGCGCCGGCCAGGCCCTGATGATCGGTACCTTCGCCCAGGACCTGGGCGCGATCAAGGCAACCGGCAAGAAGTTCAGCGTCAAGTACGCCATCGTGGGCCGCAAGGTCGCCGGCAAGGTCACCGAACTGAACGACTACTGGAACTACGCCGAGTTCCTCGGCGAATGATCCGGCCGTAACCCACAGCGCCGCAGGAAAGGAGCCACCGGTCATGACCGTCCACCAGGGTACCTGGGTTCGTCGACTCCGCGTCGAACCCGACGCTCGTGTCGAACCGGTGTGCTCACCTGCGGTGCTCGAACCGGCCATCGCCCAGCTCGGCGCCGACGCCGTCGACTGGGCGGTGCGGTTGGGCCACGACATCGCCGTGCGATGCGTCGACGTCTTCCCCGAATTCGGGAAAGGCCCAGCCCAGGTCGCCACCGTCCGGTGGGGCACGGAATCGGCAGCCATCATCGCCATGCGGGTGATCGACAGCGGGGAACTGGTCGGCGAACCGATGACCGAGGACACCGCCCGCGCCATCCAGGACTACGTCCACCGCGGGATCGCCCTGCCGGTCGTGTGGGCGGCGGTGCGGCAGGGCCACGCCTGGCTTGCCGAGGCCTACATGCGGGCCTGTGTCGATGTCGTATCCGTCGCCGACCAACCCGCGCAACTGCAGCACGCCTCCGAGGCACTGTTCGGTTTCATCGACAAGTTCAGCGACGACATCGGTCACGAATACGGTGCCGAGCACGAACGCTGGGTGATGACCACCGTCGCCGCCCGCGAAGAGGTCGTCACTGCGGTGCTCGCCGGCACCTGCACCGATGTCCGCGGCGCCGAGCAGGTGCTGCACTATGTGCTGGCGCACCGCACCCATCTGGGACTGATCCTGTGGTTCGACCGCCCGGCCACCGCCGACGATTCCGCCCTCCACAAGATCGCCCTGGCATTGCTGCACGCCGCCGGCGCCGAACAGACACTGATCATGCCGCACGGGTTGTCGAGCCTGTATGCCTGGGGCAACAGCATCCGAGCACTCGAGCCCGACCAGTTGAAGTCGGTGCTCGACGCCAACCCCGGCATCCGCGGGGCCCTCGGCAGCCCCCGACGGGGACTCGACGGTTTCGTCCGCACCCACGAACAGGCCCGCGAGGCCAGAGCCGTCGCCGATGCGCTGCCGGGGGTGCCCGACGCGTTGGTGAGCTTCGACGAGGTCCGTCTGCTGACGCTGCTGGTGCACGACATGGACAAGGCACGCCGCTTCGTCGACGACGTCCTCGGCGAACTCGCCGCCGACGACCCCCACATCGAAGACCTGCGCAAGACCGCCGCCGCCTACCTGCGGCTCAAGCGCAGTCCCTTGGCCGTGGCCAACGAACTGTACGTCGTACGCAACACCGTCAGCTACCGCCTGAAGAAGGCCGAGGATCTGCTCGGCCACAGCCTCGACGAGTACACCCTCGAAACCTGGGTGGCGCTCGTACTCAAAGACAACATGGGCATCACCGACAGCGGCGACGTGCGCGAGATGAAAAAGCGCGCCCGCTAGCCGCTGAGGCCCCGGCTGGCACCGGCAGGTGCCTGCCTCGGGCTGCGCTGCGGTGTGTGATGCCCCGTTTCCACAGAAAGCAGATGACATGGACATCGGACTTCTTCTGCTGCGGCTGCTGCTGGCCGCAGTGCTGTTCGCCCACGGCACCCAGAAGGCACTCGGCTGGTTCCAGGGCCCGGGCCCGAAGGGGGCCGAAGCACTGTTCGACAAGCTCGGTCAGCACCCGCCGCGCACGAAGGTACGCTTGGCCGTCGTGTGCGAACTGACCGCTGCGCTGCTGCTGGGGCTGGGGCTGGCCACCCCGCTGGGTGCGGCGATCGCCGCCGGCACGATGACGGTCGCCGGAGCCGCGATGAGCCTGCTCAACCGCGCGTTCTGGAACTCTGCCGGCGGCGGCGAGTATCCGTTCGTGCTGGCCGCGGCGGCGCTGTGCCTGGGTTTCACCGGCCCCGGTGCATATTCGGCGGATGCAGCCCTGGCGCTGTGGCCTGCCGACGCAATCCCCGGTGCACTGGCCGGGCCGGTCGTGGTCGTCATTGCTGTGGTCGCCGCCGTGCCGCCGGTGCTGGCCACGCGCCGCGTCCAGGTCCGGCGCGCAGTCCCGGCCACCTACTGAGCACCGCCGCCGACGCATACCCGGCCCCGGTAGGAACGGCGAAACAGGCTCTGGCAGAGCCTGTTTCGCCGTTCCTGACGAGTCTGCCCATTACATCACCAGAGTGACCGCAGCGGGCGGGCGAGTGAGCGGCGAACCCAATCGATCGCCGCAGCGTTTGTCTCTCGACCCAAGAACCATGTGTCCGGTCTCACACAAGATGGATACACGGCACGTAGGACACACCTCATTCCTTCCCGGCCCGACCGGCGTGTGGTCCCGCCGACCTGATGTAGCTGTCACCCGAAAGGTTGAACTCCCATGACCCAGGCCCAGACCCGCCACGTAGACGACGTGATCGCCGATACGCGTCCGGATTCCGAACTCACCCGCGAGGAGATCATCGCCCGCAACCTCGAGGTCGTGCAGGCGCATTTTCACAACGAGAACCCTGACGATGTGGAGAAGGCGATCGCGCTCTACGCCGACGACATCATCTGGGAGGCCCCCTCGCGCGGACAGGTCTACCTCGACGCCGAGGACGTGAAGAAGGGCTACTACGGCATCTTCGACACCCTGGTGTTCGACAAGACGATCTCGCTGCGGCGTTTTGCCACCGAGGAGTTCGTCTTCGACGACCAGATCGCCTACGTCACGGTCACCGGCGACAAGATGCCGAACCTGCCGTACCCGATCGGCACGAAGATGAGCGCGCGAGTGGTGCACTGCTTCCAGATGCGCGACGGCAAGATCGCCCGCGAGATCGCCTACGAAATCTGGCGCAAGGTCGGCTCCCCGGAAGACAACGACTCGGTGCCGGAGGGCGCACATGTCGAGGTCTACGAAGGTGGCCAGGTTGGCAAACGTGGCCCCCAGTCCTGACCGTTCCGGCTCCGGCTCGATCATCCCACTGCAAGGAAGACCCCCCATGAGCAGCACTATTCCCCACTGGATCAACGGACAAGCCCACGTCTCGGCCGGCGAGCAGCTCCCAGTGCTCAACCCCGCCACCGGCGACCCGATCGCCTCGGTGAGCCTGGCCGACGCCGATACGCTCAAGCAGGCCCTCGCGTCGGCGTCGGCGGCGTTTCCCGCCTGGCGGGACCTGCCGGCCGCCCGGCGCGCCCAGGTGCTCTACAACTTCCGTAACCTGCTGCGCGAGCACCAGGACGAACTGGCCGCGCTGATCAGCGCGCAGCACGGCAAGACCGTCGACGACGCCCGCGGTGAAGTCGCCCGCGGCCTCGACAGCGTCGAACTGGCCTGCGGTGTACCGGCCCTGCTCAAGGGAGAGACCTCCGAGCAGACCGGTCGCGGAATCGACACCTTCTCCATCCGGCACCCGCTCGGTGTCACGCTCGGGATCACTCCGTTCAACTTTCCGGTGATGATTCCGCTGATCATGGCGTCCGTCGCCATCGCCTGCGGCAACACCTTCATCCTCAAGCCCAGCGAGCAGGATCCGGGCCCGGCCATCCGCCTCGGGGAGCTGTTCAAGCAAGCCGGGCTGCCCGACGGGGTCTTCACCGTCCTGCACGGCCGGCAGGAGACGGTCGAGGCGCTCATCGATGCGCCCGAGGTGACCGCCGTGTCGTTCGTCGGGTCCACCGCCGTCGGACACAGCGTCTACAAGCGCGCCGCCGAGGCCGGCAAGCGCGCCCAGCCCTTCGGTGGGGCGAAGAACCACCTGGTGGTCATGCCCGATGCTCCCATCGATGTCGCGGCCGATGCGATCGCCTCGGCCGGGTTCGGGGCCGCAGGTCAGCGCTGCATGGCCGTCTCCGTCGCCGTCGCGGTCGGAGGGGTGGGCGACGAACTGGTCGCTGCCCTGGCCGAGCGTGCCCGGACCGTCGTGATCGGTCCCGGCAACGATCCGAAGTCCGAGATCGGACCGGTGGTCTCCGCGGCCGCCCAGCAGCGCATCCGCGGAATCGTCGCCACTGCCGAAAACTCCGGTGCCACCGTCGTCGTCGACCGGACCGGTGAGCAGGTACCCGGATTCGAGAACGGTTTCTACGTCGGCCCCGCGCTGGTAGACCACGTCGAGAAGTCCTCGGCGATCTACCGGACCGAAGTGTTCGGCCCGGTGGTGTGCGTGGTCCGGGTCGACACTCTCGACGAGGCGCTCGCGCTGATCCGCGACCACCAGTACGGCAACGGCGCGTCGATCTTCACCGCCTCCGGAGGCGCGGCCCGCAGGTTCCAGCGCGAAGCCTCGGCCGGCATGGTGGGGGTGAACGTGCCGATTCCGGTTCCGGTGGCGACCTATGCGGTGGCCGGCTGGAAGAGCTCGGTGTTCGGTGACACCGGCCTGAACAACGATTCCTGGCGGTTCTACACCCAGCCGAAGTACATCACCACCAGGTGGGACGAGTCCGTCACCGGCGTCGACTTCGGCTTCCGCCCCAACTGAGATCCGTTCGATCCCCCCATCACCAGACCCATACACCAATCTGGTTCAAGGAGAAAACAATGCGTCTGATCGGATATCGCGCCGACGGCACCCGATACATCGGCTCGGTCGACGGGGAGAAGGTCACCCCCTTGGGCACGGCCACCGAATTCTACCGTGACCCTCGCGCCGCCCTGCGCGAGCACAGCAGCGAGGTCTACGCCCTCGGCGACCTCGAACAGGAACCCCCTGTGCCGGAGACGGCCCGGGTGTTCTGCGTGGGCATCAACTATCTCTCGCACGCCGACGAGTCGAAGTCCGTCGCCGGTCTCGACCTGCCGAAGTTCCCGATGATCTTCGGCCGGTGGGAATCGACCCTGGTCACCGACGGCACCCCGGTGCCGGTCCCGCCGACCGAGAAGGGCCTGGACTGGGAGGTCGAACTCGCCGTGGTCATCGGCGAGACCGTGTGGGGCGCACAGGAGGACACCGCGCTGCAGCACGTGCTCGGCTACACCGCGTTCAACGATCTCAGCGCCCGCCGCAAGCAGATCGAGACCCCCCAGTTCACCCTCGGCAAGAATGCCGACCGGTCCGGTCCGATCGGCCCGGTCCTCGTCACCACCGACGAACTGGCCGATCCCAGCGGGTTGCGCGTGCAGACCCGCGTCAACGGCGAGACCGTTCAGGACGCGAACACCAGCGATCTGATCCACTCGGTCGGCAAGATCATCGCGTACATCACCGACACCGTCACCCTGCGGCCCGGCGATGTGATCGCCACCGGCACCCCCGGTGGGGTCGGGGTGGGAATGACCCCGCAGCGGTTCCTCACCCCCGGCGATGTCGTCGAGGTCGAGGTCGAGCACATCGGTGTGGTGCGCAACCCGATCGTCAGCCGTGACAGGCTCGACGCCTGACGATCTCACCCCGCGCTGCCGTGGGCCGGTGCGGCGATCCCGCCACCGGCCCACGGTCTTCCACCCGCACCGCCCTTCTTGTTCCGAAGTCACCACCATGTCCTCGGCTTCGACTACGCGACCGGCCCGCCACCCCGGGAGGCCGATGGCACCGTCGGCCCGGTCGAAGCGATCTACCGCGACAGCAAGATCGGCGCAATCAACAAGGTCGCCAACGAAATCCAGAAGCGGATCATCCCCCGCCAGCTGCTCGGCCGTGACATCACCGGCCGACGCACCACCCTTGGACCCGAAGGAGAACACCATGACCACCACGGATCCCACCGTGCAGGCCGCGTTCAAAGAGGTGATGGCCGGCGTCGCCACGCCGGTATCGATCGTGACGGCGATCTCCGGCGGATTACCTTACGGCACCACCGTCAGCGCGTTCACCTCGCTGTCGATGACCCCGCCGATGGTCCTGGTTTCCCTCGACCGCGGCTCGGAAACACTCGAACTGCTCCGCGAATCCGGCCGTTTCGGCCTGAACATCCTCGGCGCCGACCAAGCGCACACCGCGTTGGCCTTCGCCAAGAAGGGCGGTGTCGGCAAGTTCCACGGCACCCGCTGGGAACTCGACCACGATCTGCCGCGTATCCCGGGAGCGCCGGGCTGGATCGCCTGCACCGTCACCGATCTGGTCGACGGAGGAGACCATGTCATCGCCCTGGGCGAAGTCGATGTCGCCGAACTGGCCGACGGGCAACCGCTGGTCTACTACGGCCGCACCTTCGGCACCCACCTTCCGCACTGACCCGAGTATTCGAGGAACCTGCCATGACCATCGTCGACGAGCCTCACACCACCGCAACCGAAGCCCTGGTCGACCTGTCACCGACCGGCATGCACATCCACGCGATCGAGCGGGTAGCGACGGCTGTGGCCGCCCTGGCCCGAGGCGGCGCAATCCTGCTGTGTGACGACGTCGACCATCCCCGTCGCGGCGACGTGGTCTATTCCGCCGCCCGATCCAGCACCGAGCTGACCGCGTTCGCGGTCCGCCACACCTCCGGGTTCTTGCAGGTGGCCCTCGAAGACACGCGCTGCGACCAACTCGGGCTGGTCGCGCAGCTGGGCGCAGACGACGGCGCCGCCCAATGCGTCACCGTCGACGCCAAGGACGAGATCGGCACCGGCATCTCCGCCGCTGATCGGGGGGTGACCGCCCGGTTACTGGCATCGCCGCACGCAACGGTCGACTCGTTCACTCGTCCTGGGCACGTCGTGCCGCTGCGGGCACGCCTGAGCGCCCCGGTCCGCCGATTCGGATTCGCGGAGTGCGCCGTCCGCCTGGCCGCCGAGGCGGGATCTGCTGCAGCGGCAGTCATGGGCACCGTCGTCGGTGTCACCGAGCCCATCGACATGGCCACCGGCGACGAGATCGTCGAGTTCGCTCGCACCCACGCGCTACCGCTGGTCGGTGTCACGGACGTAACTACCACGGCCCATCCGGATCGCCCCACCCCTACCGTGCCGCTGCACTTGCCGGCGGGAACGGCCCAGCTGGTCTGCGCTGACAGCACCGGCGACGAGGACGGCTTCGTGTGCCTGGTCATCGGCGAGGTCACCGACCGATCGGCCGTGCCGCTGCGCGTGATTGCCGCCCCACGCCTCCTGCTCGAGGCCGGTCGCGATGGCACCGCACCACAGATCCTGCTCGGGGCGATGGGGCACTCCCCCGCGGAAGTGCTCACCCAGCGCGCCCGCCTCGCACACGCGGTGCAGGATCCGGGCAGTCACGTCCACACCGTGCTGCGGCGCACCGGCGCCCTCTCGGTATCCATGACCCACGTCGGCTTCTGAGCGTCGCAGCGGCACTGGACCCAGTGCGGGCGCAGGTACCGCGATGTCCGCTTCTGCGGCACCCGCAGAGCTCCGCTCGAGGACTGCACCACGAATGGGGACGGCCAGACACCGAGTTGCCGCCCCACAAATCCGGGTACAGGCCGAGCCCCCGAGGATGCCCGTCCCGAGCCCTGCGTCGGGTCGTGATCGTGGCGACCGTGCCTGCCCCGCACTCCCTGGCCTGGAAGCACTTACCTGAGGCGATCCTCCACAGCCCGAAGTGCCTGTGCCGACTCCCTCACGTTCGCCCGCCGCTGCGAATATCGCCGCATCGCAGCCTCTCACGTCGAGCCGTCGGCAACACGGGATCGTGCGACCCACGTCGTTGTGCTCGCGCAACAGCATTGCGCAGACAGCGCAATGCACGGCCTTCACTTCAGGCCCAGCACCCAAGAGTTATGTGTCCCACATCACAACAATAGGAGTTATCGGGACCGGCCCCCGGTCGACACCCATACACCAGAAAGACGACACCATGAACGCACCGGCCCACACCTTCTTCAGCTGGAGCGCACGGCGGGTGCTTCTGGGCACCGGACTGCAGGCGACAGCCACACAGCGGCCGGACGGCCACCTCGCGATCGGCGTCGTCCTCGACGAACGCGTTCACCTCACTGGACGATCCGCCCGGCTCATCGCCTACCAGGACTGCGAGGAGACCAATTACGTGGCCGTGGTGATCGGCGACGTCACCGGAGCCGAGGACGTGCCGCTTCACCTGGTGGATACCGAACAGATCCTGATCCGAGGCCACCACAGCCGGCTACCCGCAGAAATCCTCGTCGGAGTCGGTACTGCTGCCGGCCTCGGCAGCCCCACCGCCGCCGACGTGCGCAGGCAACTGTGCCTGGGCGGTCCCGTTCACCAGATGCTGGCCCTGTCCGGTGCCCGCTCTGTCGTCGCCGACTGGTACGCCCGGCGGTATCAGGCCGCCTGATTCGTCAATGGGGTAGACCGACGGCCCTTTTCATCGTTGGGTGCCGCGTCCCCGCAGCCTTGTCCCGCAACGAATTATGCTCCGGCAAAGGCGGATTCGCGACCGGATGGGCTGCCGAGAAATTCGTCGGTCATCTGCGCGAATTCGGTCGCGCCGAAACCGAACTGCGGGTGAGAGCACTCTGCCCTCGGTGAACATCGGCGCTCCTGCCGGGACGTCGTGCGAGACTGACGATCATGTCAGCAGCGGACCGGCCCGCCGTCGCGGATCTCGACGCCCGGCGCCGACAGCACCGTGCCCGGGGGCCGCGGCCCGAGCGCCTGCTGCGCGAGGTCTACGGGGAGATCCTGCGCGACGAACGCCGGGATCAGGACCGCAGCCTCGCCGACGTCGCGGCCGCGGTCGGCATGTCCAAGCAGTACCTGTCCGAGATCGAGCGCGGCCGCAAGGAGCCGTCGTCGGAGGTGCTGCGCTCGGTGTGCGGCGCGCTGCACCTGCCCGTCGAGCACCTGCTCTCGCGCGGGATCCGGCGGTTGACCGCCGCGCGAGTGAACGCGCAGGTCGAGCGGGTGCGCGACCCGCGCGTGGAGCTGTGCGCCGCCTGAGCCCCGGTCCCGCTGAGCGGAACCCGTGGTATCGCCCGTCGCTTCGGGGCTGGAGAATCCGCGTCCGACCCGACGATCCCCCCACTGCCGAGGAGACGAGCATGGATGCCGCCGGCCGTTTCGAGAACAAGGTCGCCTTCGTCACCGGCGCAGCCCGCGGCCAGGGCCGCGCCGAGGCGGTGCAGTTCGCCCGGGAGGGCGCCGACATCATCGCGATCGACGCGTGCATCGATTTCGCCTCGACCGCCTACCCGGGCGCCACGGAGGAGGATCTCGCGGAGACCGTGCGGCTGGTCGAGACGACCGGGCGTCGCATCGTCGCCACGACCGCGGACGTGCGGGACTTCGACGCGCTCTCGCGGGCACTCGCCGACGGCGTGGACCGGCTCGGCCGGCTCGACGTGGTCGTCGCCAACGCCGGCATCTGCTCGGGCGCGCTGTCGTGGGAGATCACCCTCGAGCAGTGGCGCGAAACGGTGGACGTCAACCTCACCGGAGTGTTCCACACCGCGAAGGCCGCCGTGCCCTACCTGATCGAGCAGGGCGAGGGCGGCGCGGTCGTCTTCACCAGTTCCGTCTCGGGTCTCAAGGGCACCCCGTTCACCGGCCACTACGTCGCGACGAAGCACGGCATCACCGGACTGGCGAAGACGATGGCGAACGAACTCGGCGAGCATCGGATCCGGGTCAACACCGTCCACCCGGCCGGGGTGGAGACCGGCATGAAGGTCAGCGACCTGCACCCGCTGATCGCGAAGTACGCGACCACTCTCGGCCCGATCTACATGAACTCCCTGCCGTACGAGATCCTGCAGCCCGAGGACGTCGCGGCCGTCGTCGCGTGGGTGTGCTCGGACGAGGCGAAGTACATCACCGGCGCGCAGATCCCGGTCGACCTGGGGAACCTGATCCGCTGAGCGCCCCCACCCAACGTGGCCGAATGTCACACCGCTTCGATCCGAGCGAACGCATGTCACATTCGGCCACCCGAAGGGGGGAGTGCACCCTGCGGCCCGGCCACTACGGCTCGCGGTCGACGATCAGCTCGTCGGCGAGCCCGTAGTCGATGGCCTCCTGCGCGGTGAAGACGCGGTCCCGGTCGGTGTCCTTGCGCAGGCGCGCCGGGTCCTGACCGGTGTGCTCGGCAAGGATCTCCTCGGTCTGCGCGCGGATCCGCAACACCTCTGCGGCCTGGAGCGACAGGTCCGAGATCGTGCCCTGCCCCTGCGTCGACGGCTGGTGCAGCAGCACCCGCGAGTGGGCGAGCACGAAGCGCCGGCCCGGTGCTCCGGCCGCGAGCAGCACCGCCGCCGCGGACGCGGCCTGACCCATGCAGTACGTGGCGACGGGCGGCCGCAGGAACCGCATCGTGTCGTACACGGCCATCATCGCGGTGCTCGACCCACCGGGCGAATTGATGTAGAGGCCGATCTCCCGATCGGGCGACTCGGCTTCGAGGTGCAGCAGCTGGGCCATCACGACGTTCGCGACGCCGTCGTCGATCTCCGTGCCCAGAAAGATGATTCGCTCGTTCAGCAGCCTGCTGAACACGTCGAAGGACCGCTCCCCCGCCGGCGTCCGCTCGATCACGTGCGGAATCGTGTACTGGGACATGATCACAACCCCATCCGGCGACCGGCCGCGAACGGGGCGAGCTGACCGAACGAGTCGACCACTGCGTCGACGATGCCGTACTCGCGGGCCTGCTCGGGCGTGAACCACCGGTCCCGGTCGCTGTCGGCGGCGATCTGCTCCACCGGGCGCCCGGTCTCGGCCGCCAGGATCTCCTCGGACTGGCGCTTCATGTATTCCCAGTTGTCGGCCTGGATGGCGATGTCGATCGCGGTGCCGCCGATCCCCGCCGACGGCTGATGCATCATGATGCGACTGTGCGCCAAGGCGATCCGCTTGCCGTGCGTGCCGGCGGCGAGCAGCACCTGCCCCATGCTCGCGGCGAACCCGAGAGCCACGGTGACCACGTCGTTCGGAATCAGCTTCATGGTGTCGTAGATCGCGAGCCCGGCGAGGACCGATCCGCCCGGCGAGTTGATGTAGACGACCACGTCGCGTTCGGTGTCGGCCGTGGCGAGCAGGACGAGTTCGGAGCAGACCCGTTCGGCCGTGTCGTCGTTCACCTCCCCGGTCAGCAGCACCGTGCGGTGCTGGAAGAGCCGGTCGGCGAGTTGGTCGCGGTAGTTCAGCGGTGGTGTGGTGATCATGACCGTCATCCTGGCGCCGGTTCCGCGCGCCGGGGCGCTTCGTCTGCCGACGGCAGACACAGGTGATGTTGCAGGGGCGCGACCGGCGGATACGCTCCGGAGGTGACCTGGTCCCTGGAGTTGGTGCCCACCGCCGTCGGGGTGGCACTGCTCGTCGGGACGACGACCGCGGTGCTGTGGGGCTACCGCGCCCCGCATCAGTTCGCGCCGGCGATCGCGGTACTGCGGGGCGCCGTGCAACTGGCCCTGATCAGCGTGGTGCTGTCCGGGGTGATCACGAATCCGATCTGGGTGGGCGCCGCCCTGCTCGTCATGTTCACCGTGGCGGCTCTCACCGCATCGCGCCGGATCGGCTGGAGCCCGGGACACGTGGCCCTCGTATCCGGTGCGATGGCGCTCGGGATCGCCGTGACGCTCACGATCGTCTTCGTCACCGGCGCAATCGAGTTCTCCCCGCGGTACGTGCTGGCCATCGGCGGCATCGTCGTCGGCAACGCCATGACGATCGCGACCCTCGCCGGGCGGCGCTTCACGGAACTGACCGGGGACAACTGGGACACCGTCGAGGGCTGGCTCGCGCTCGGTGCGACGCCGCGGCAGTCCACCCGCGAGCTCACGCGCCTGGCCGTCCACTCGGCGCTGATCCCGTCGACGGACCAGACCAAGACCACCGGGCTGGTGACGCTGCCGGGCGCCTTCGTCGGCGCGATCTTCGGGGGTGTGTCCCCGCTCGAGGCCGGACGCTTCCAGATCGTGGTGCTCGCCGCGATCATGGCCGCCGGAACGATCACCGCCGTCGTCCTCGTCTCCGGTCTGGCACCGGTCCGTACCCGGCCCGGCCTGCCGGACTGATCTCCGCAGCGCCCCGGACCGGGTGGCCGGGGGGCGTAGGATCGCAGGCAACCACTCGGTGCACGTTCGGTCGCCGCAGGGAGCGAGGATGGGCCCGTCGACGGTGCTCGACCACGCGCGGGCAGCGTTCCACGCGCGGGACTGGACGCGGGCGTTCGACGCGTTCCGCGCCGCCGACGCGCACGAGCCCCTCACCGCCGACGACCTCGACCTGTTCGCACGGTCGGCGTATCTGGTCGGCCGGGACGACGACTGCGCGACGCTGTGCGAACGTGCGTTCTCGGCCCATCTCGACGCCGACGACCCCGAGCGGGCCGGACGCAGTGCCTTCTGGCTCTGCTTCCTGCTGATGAACCGTGGTGAGGTGGCGCGCGCCGGCGGCTGGCTCGCCCGGGCCCAGCACCTGAGCGAGCCCGGACGCCCGGACTGCGCGACGCGCGGCTTCCTGCTGCTGCCGGCGGCGGTGCAGGACATGCATGCGAACCGCCCGGCCGACGCCCTGCCCGCGTTCACCGCCGCCCAGGAAATCGGCCGGTCCTGCGGCGACGCCGACCTCGTCGCGCTGAGCACCCTCGGCATCGGGCAGTGCCGGATCCTGCTCGGCGACGTCACCGGCGGTCTCGGCACGCTGGACGAGGTGATGGTCGGCGTGACCCTCGAAGAGGTCTCGCCGGTCGTGGCCGGCCTGGTGTACTGCGCGGTGATCGAGGCCTGCCAGGGCACGTTCCAACTGCAGCGGGCCAGGGAATGGACGCGGGCACTCGGCCGCTGGTGCGACGCCCAACCCGGCCTCGTCCCGTTCCGTGGACAGTGCCTCGTACACCGCGCGGAGATCCTGCAACTGGAGGGCGCCTGGACGGAGGCCATGGACCTGGCCCGGCTCGCGTTCCGTCGGCTGTCGGACCCACCGGGGCAACCGGCCGTCGGCATGGCCCTGTACGAACAGGGTGAACTGCACCGGCTGCGCGGCGAGTTCGACGAGGCCGAGGACGCCTACCGCCGCGCGGGCCGGCTGGGCCGCGAGATCCAACCGGGCATGGCGCTGTTGCGTCTGCGTCAGGGCGACCCCGACGCGGCGCTCGCCGGGATCCGGCGGGCGCTCGGCGAATCGCTTCCCCTCTATCGTCCGCGGCTGCTGGCGGGCCACGTGGAGGTCGCGCTCGCCGTCGGCGACGTCGCGGCCGCGCGCCGCAGCGCCGACGAACTCACGGCGCTGGCCCGCGAACAGGACGCTCCGGCGTTGAGTGCGATCGCCGAGCAGGTCACCGGGGCCGTCCTGCTCGCCGAGGGCGCACCGCGCGCCGCCCTCGACCGGCTGCGCCGCTCGTGCGGGCTCTGGCGCGGGTTCGAGGCTCCCTACGAGTGCGCGCGGGTGCGGGTGCTGCAGGGCCGCTGCTGTGACGCGCTCGGCGATGCCGAGTCGGCGCGGCTCGAGTACGAGGCCGCGGCGGCGACGTTCCGGGACCTGCACGCCGAGCCGGACCTGCGGGACCTCGCGCGAGTGCCGACGCGGCCGGCCGCGCGGGGCCGGCTGACCCCGCGCGAGGTCGAAGTGCTGCGGGCCGTCGCCACCGGGAAGACCAACCGGGCCGTGGCCCGTGAACTCGTGTTGAGCGAGAAGACCGTGGCACGGCACCTGAGCAACATCTTCACCAAGCTCGACGTGTCCTCCCGGGCGGCCGCGACGGCATACGCGTACGAGCACCACCTGCTCTGAGCTGCACAGAATGACCCATCCGGGTTCTCGGCCGGCTACATAGTTCGCCCGACGCGGCCGATGCCGGCGGCGCCTAACGTCGTCCGTCCAGACCCCTCGAGCCAGGAGTTCCCCATGACCACCGACAGTGCACCCCGACTGATCGACACCGTCGTGATCGGCGCGGGCCAGGCGGGTCTGTCCGCCGGCTACCACCTCGCCCGGCGCGGCCGCTCTTTCCTGATCGTCGACGCGAACCGGCGGATCGGCGACAACTGGCGCAGCCACTGGGATTCGCTGCGCCTGTACAGTCCCGCCGGATACGACGGCCTGCCCGGCATGCCGTTCCCCGGCGATCCGCACCGGTTCCCGACGAAGGACGACGTCGCCGACTATCTCGAGGCATACGCCGCGCGGTTCGATCTCCCCGTCACGGGCGGCACCCGGGTGCGGCGGCTGTCGCGCGACGGCGACCGATTCCTCCTCGACTGCGGCGAGATGCGGATCGAGGCCGGCAACGTCGTCGTCGCGACCGGCACGTTCGGCCGCACCCCGAGCATCCCGGAATTCGCGGCGGAGCTGGACCCGCGGATCGTGCAGCTGCACTCGAGCGAGTACCGCAATCCGACACAGCTGAACGACGGGCCGGTGCTCGTGGTGGGCGCCTCCCACTCCGGCGGCGACCTCGCCTACGAGGTGGCGACGTCCCATCCGACGATCCTGTGCGGCCGCGACACCGGGCAGCTCCCGGTGCGGATCGAGAGCCGCCGGATGCGGGTGCTCTTCCCCGTCCTGTGGTTCGTGTGGGGCCACGTGCTCTCCGTCCGCACCCCGCTCGGCCGGAAGGTGCGTGAACACGAACGCCGGCACGGCGCACCGCTGTTGCGGGTCAAACGGGAGGATCTCGCCGAGCTCGGCGTCGAACGGATCACCGAACGGGTCACCGGGGTCGTCGACGGCCGTCCGGTCCTCGCCGGCGGGCGCGTCCTCGACGTGACGAACGTGTTGTGGTGCACCGGTTTCCGCCAGGTCTACGACTGGATCGACCTGCCGGTGCTCGGCCCGGACGGCTGGCCGCTCGAGGAGCACGGGGTGGTGACCGACATCCCCGGCCTGTACTTCACCGGGCTGTGCTTCCAGTCGTCGTTCCGCTCGATGCTCGTGGGCGGGGCCGGCGCGGACGCCGGGCACGTCGTCCGGCACCTGGTCGAGCACCGCGCGCCCGTCGCCGCTGGGGTTCCGACCCGACTCGGCGCTCCGGCGCACGGCCGTTCATACGGCTCGTCGGGGACCTACGCTACGTCCAGCCGGCGAGTGTCTCGGCTGCTGCCCGGTAGTCGATCGTCCCGGTAGAGACGGCGATCACCAGGTCGTACGCGTCGTCATCCGGCGCGTCGAGATCGAGCCCGTTGAGGCCGTAGAAGACGAACACCGCCATCCACGAGAGCCGCATGTTGCCGTCGACCAGAGGATGGTTCCGCGCGATCGATTCGAGCAGCACCGCGGCCTTCTCGTGGATCGACGGATAGGCATCACGCCCGAAAAGCGAGGAGCGAGGTCGGTGCGCAGCCGAATCCAGGAGACCGAGATCGCGAATGTGCGGCACTCCCAGATCCTCCGCAAGCGCGAGCAGATCCTCGAGTTCCAGGTACTCGACGTTCACTGAGCCAATCGGTCGAGCAGCGCAGCGTATCGCTCCCGGCCGTCACGGGACAACGCCTGCACCCGCGTGTCCCGCACGCGCCGCGCCGCCGCCTCCGTGATGGCACGCACCGTCGCCTCGTGCTTACTCACACCGTCGGCCTCCGCCAACAGCGCAAGTGCTCGCTCCTGCTCTTCGGTCAACCGGAGTGTCATGGCCATGAGTCCGATGCTACCACTTTGGTATCACCGGACGGCTCGAGGGCCCGGCAGCTGCCGGCGCAGGCCGCTGGCTCGCAGCACCCGCCGCTCGACCCCGGCGCGGACGGCTTCCTCGGTGCCGATCAGGCGCACGTGACCGCGCGCCCGGGTGATCGCGGTGTACAGCAATTCGCGGGTCAGCAGCGAGGATTCGGGCGGGGGCAGGATCACCGAGACCGTGCCGTACTGGCTGCCCTGGCTGCGGTGGATCGTCATCGCGTACACGGTCTGCACGGCCGACAGCTGGCTCGGGTGGAGCCGGAACGGCTCCTTGCCGCGCGCGAACGCCGCGACGGGTTCGCCGTCGGCGGCGACGACCACGACGCCGGTGTCGCCGTTGTAGATGCGGGTCTCGTGGTCGTTGGCGGTGACGAGCAGCGGCTGGCCCGGGTACCAGCGCTCGGCGTCGAGCCGCCGGCCGGTGTCGGTGGCGATCCACTCCATCGCCCGCCGCGCCCACCACTGCACCCCGTACGGTCCCTCGCGGTGTGCGCACAGCAGGCGGTGCGTCTCGAACTGCTCGAGCGCAGTCACGGCGTCGCCCGCGACGGCGGCGGCGGTGACGGTCGCGGCGGTGGTGACGACGTCGTGCCGCAGGGCCTCCAGGTCGTTCGGCGCGTGGAAGGACACCTCGGTGCCACCGCCCTCGAGAATCCGCATCACCGCGTCGGCGTCGCCCTCCCGCACGGCGACGGCCAGGTGTGCGATGTCGCCACCGAACCGCCGGCCGCGGCTGAGCCGGATCACGCCGCCGCGCAGCCGGTTCCGTTCCCCCGGCGAGAGCGCCGCCTCGGCGGGGTCGTCGCCGGCGTCGAGGTCGGGTCCCACGACGCGGCCGAGAACGGGGTTTCCCGCGGCGGTGACGGGACGGGCGACGAGGTCGGCCAGGACGGCGCCGGCGTCGACGGAGGTCAGCTGGTCGGGGTCGCCCACCAGGATCAGGCGGGTGCCGGGGCGGACGGCCTCGAGCAGCCGGCACATCATGGTCAGCGACACCATCGACGTCTCGTCGACGACCACGACGTCGTAGGGCAGGTGGTTGCCGGCGTGGTAGCGATACCGGGTGCGGCCGCGCTGCCAGCCGAGCATGCGGTGCAGGGTCATCGCGGACAGGTCGGCGCGCAGGCCCAGCGGCTCGGCCTGCTCGCGGACGGATTCCTGCAGCCGGGCCGCGGCCTTGCCGGTGGGCGCGGCCAATCCGATGCGCAGGGCGGGGCCGTGCAGCGTGGTCAGGAGCGCCAGGATCCGGGCGACGGTGTGGGTCTTGCCGGTGCCCGGCCCGCCGGCGATGACCGTGGTCCACCCGGTGGCGGCCAGCGCCGCGGCGATGCGCTGCCGATCCGGTGCGGCGGCCGGGCGGCCGGGGTCGTGCTGGTCCCGGAACAGCTCCCGCAGCCCCCGCTCGAGCGTCTGCTCGTCGACGACGGGATGACCGAGCCCGCGGGCGTCGAGGATCTGCCGGACCGTCTCCTCCTGACGGAAGTAGCGCTCGAGGTACAGCAGCGGACCGTCGGCGGTGTCCACCAGGCGCAGCGGGCGCAGCGGGCCGCGGTCGCCGCCGACGACGAGCGGACTGCGGCGCAACCCGGCGACGACGGCGTCGTCGTCCGGCCACGGCAGCGCCGCGAGATCCACCTCTGCGGCCTCGTCGACGGTGACCTCCCGCAACCGGGTCAGGTCCAGGCACACCGAACCGGCACGCACGGCACGCACGGCCAGCGCGGTCGCGAGGTGCACGTCCTCGGCGGTCTCCCCGGACAGCTGGGCCAGCCGCAGCGCGACGTGCACGTCGGCGGCCGCGAGCACCCCGGCCTCGTTGAAGACCCGCAGGGCCCCCTTGCCACGCTGGGCCACCTGGGCGTTCGTCACGGGACCTCCTTGCCTGCCAGCAGGTCGGACAGTTCGGCGACGAGGGCGGGCGGCGGCGCCCAGTCGAACACGCCGCAGCCCGCGGGGGTGTCCGGGCCGACCATGCCGCGCACGAACAGGTACTGCACGCCGCCGAGGTGCACGGCCGGGTCGTACCCGGGCAGCCGCCACCGCAGATACCGGTGCAGGGCAACGGCATACAGCAGCGCCTGCATCGGGTAGTGGGCGCGCAGCATCTCCTCGGCCATCCGGTCCCGGGTGTAGTGGGCGGTGGTGAGCTCCTCCGGCCCGAGCCGGTTCGTCTTGTAGTCGACGATCACGAATCGCGGCTCGGTGCCGTGGATCCGCAGGACCGAATCGATGCTGCCGGTGAGGTAGCCGCGCAGCGGGGTCGGCTCGAGGATGCCCACGAGATCGGCGTAGGACGCGAACGGGTCGCCGGCGGGCAGGTGAGCACGCAGCAGCCGGGCGACACCGTCGAGGGTGACGGTGGTGGCGACGGGGTCGTCACCCCCGGCGAGGGGCAGCTCGAAGTCGAGTTCGGCGAGCCGGTCGGCGGGAGCGATGTCGGCGAGCGTGCCCGCGCCCCCGGCGAGCGGGGTGCGCAGGACCGGCAGCAGGGCCTCGGCCAGCTCCTCGGGGTCGACGTCGGAGAATTGTTCGGCGACGGTGTCGCGGCAACAGCGCAGCAGTTCCGCCCCGAGGTCGGCGGCCGCGGTGTCGACGACCTCGAGCACCGCGTGCACGAGGGTGCCGAACACGGCCCCGCCGGGCAGGGGGTTCATCGGGGACGCGATGCCGTCGTCCGCCGCGTCGGCCGGCACCAGCGGGGGTTCCTCGGGTTCGTCGGTCTTCGCGGGCTGTTCGGCCTCGGCGCCCGCGCCGGGCCCCTCGTGGGCGGCGGCGGTGAGGGCGGTGTAGGAGGTGCGCCGCCAGGCGTCGTCGAGCTCGCGGTCGAAGCGGGCGGCCTCGAGTTCCACGACGGTCTCGTGCGGCCGCACCCACGTGACGGCGGGGATCGGCGCCGATCCGACGGCCTCGACGGACACCGTGCCTGCGGCCCGGCCGGCCCACCCGGTCAGCTGCTGCGCCACGATCGGGTCCTCGGGCACGCGCGCCTTGTGGGCGATCTCGGACGTGCCCGGCACGCGGCCGAAGAGCATGCGGTGCAGCGGGGCACCGGAGGTGCTGTACCCCGGAGCCCACCACAGCACCAGGTGACAGCGGGCGCGGGTCAGCGCGACGTAGAGCAGGCGCAGTTCCTCGCCGGCCACCTCCTCGTCGTGGCGCCGGCGGCGCTCGCCGTAGCCCGCGCTGCCCTCGCCGCCGACGTCGAGGACGCGGCGGCCGTCGTCGTCGTGGAGCAGGAGCCGGTCGGGTTTCGACCGGACGCCCGACTCCCACGCGAACGGCACGTACACGACGGGGAATTCGAGGCCCTTGCTGGCGTGGACGGTGAGCACCTGCACCGCGGCGGCGTCGCTGTCGAGGCGGCGGCTGCGGTCGGCACGGGCCGTGCCCGCCTCGGCGATCCGTTCCGTCAGCCAGCGGGTCAGCGCCGTGACACCCAGCGCCTCGGCCGACGCGGTCTCGTCGAGCAGTTGCGCGAGGTGCCGCAGATCGGTCAGTTCCCGCTCGCCGCCCGGCCATCCCAGCAGCTGCGGTTCGAGGTCGCAGAACGCGGCGAGGCGCTCGAAGAGCGCGGCGAAGCCGGACCGCTCGAACACGACGTCCAGTTCGCGCAGCAGGGTGCCGATCGCGGCGACGAGTTCGTCGCCCCGGGTATCGACGTCCTCGGCGGTGCGGCCCATCAGCGAGGTCAGAGCGGCCAACCGCACCCGGTCGGGGCGGTGCGGCTGTTCGAGCGCCTGCAGCACCCGCAGCCATTCCCGCGCGGCCGGGGTCGCGAAGACACTCGTCCCGCCGGCCAGCACGGCCGGGATCCCGGCACCGGTGAGCGCCCCGTGGACGAGGGCGACCTGCGCATTGGTGCGCACCAGGACCGCGACGTCGCCGGGTTCGACGGGCCGGCGGCCGGCCCCGAGGTCGACGGTGACGTCGCCACCGAGCAGGGCCGCGACGTCGGCCGCGACGTCGCGTGCCACCCGTTCCTGCAGCGCCTGGGCCTTCGGGAAACCGGAGGCGCCGCACGGGCCGGCCCCGGTCCGCGGCAGGTGCCGCAGCCGCAGCGGCGCTGCCCCGGCGATCCGGGACGCCGGCTGCGCCGCCTCCACCGGGTGCGCGACGATCCGCGGATCACCCAGGGCCGCACCGCCGTACAGATGGTCGAGGGCGGCGAGCAGGTTCCCGTCGCTGCGCCAGTTGCAGACGAGTTCCTGGTGGCCGTCGGCGAACTCCATCGCGCCGAGGTAGCTCAGCACCTCGGCGCCGCGGAACGCGTAGATGGCCTGCTTCGGGTCGCCGACGAGGACGAGGGTCGTGCGGCGGTGGAACGCGCTGCGCAGGATCTCCCACTGCAGCGGGTCGGTGTCCTGGAACTCGTCGACGAGCACGACGCGGAAGCGGGAGCCGATGCGGCGGCACGCGGCCTCGCCGTGCTCCGGGTCGGTCAGCACCGCGTGCAGCAGCGCGAGCTGGTCGTCGTAGTCCCGCAGGCCCGCGAGGCGCTTGCGCCGGTCGACCTCGGCCCGCACGGCCCGGGCGAACTCGACGCGTTCCCCGGCGGGCGTGCCGTCGGCGCCCTCGGGGGCGAGGGCGGCCTGGGGGTCGAAGACCGCGGCGCGCGCGGCCTCCGCGGCCTCCGCATGCGAGATCGGTGCCCTGTCCGCCCGCCCGTACCGGCGCAGGTACAGGTCCGCGATGACCTCGATGGTCAGGTCGTCGACGTCCTCGACGAGCACCGCGTCGGTGTCCCGCTCGCCGGCGGTACCGAGCTCGTCGAGCATGCGCTGGCAGAATCCGTGCGTGGTGGCGATGGTGGCGGCGTCGAAGTCGGACAGGGCCCGCAGCAGCCGGCGCCGGTGCGTGGCCACGTCGCCGCCGGCGAGGTGCCGGATCAGCTCGTCGGGGTGGTGCCGCGCGGCCTCCGGGTCGGCCAGCGCCCGCGCGACGCCGGCGAACCGGTCCCGGGTGCGTTCGCGCAGTTCCTGCGTCGCGGCGCGGCTGAACGTCACCAGCAGCAGCTGCGACAGCTCCGCCGCCCCCTCGGCGACGAACCGGGTGGCCAGGCCGACGATGGCGTAGGTCTTGCCGGTTCCCGCGCTGGCCTCGAGCACGGTGGTGCCCGTCGGGAGCGCCCCGAGCAGGTCGAACTTCGACACGGTTCGGGTCACGGACGCCCCTGGATCTCGTTGGACAGCAACGGCTCCCACAGGCGCCGCGCGAGGGCGCCGAACCGGGTGGGCTCGCCGTGCCACGCCTGCTCGTCGTCGCGGGCGGCGACGGCGGTCAGGTCCCGCAGCGTCACGCCGGAGCCGTACAGGTAGGCGATGTGCCGGTCGGTGCGTTCGCCGTAGGTGGAGCCGAACTCCTGGGCGGCGGCGTCGACGCCCATCTCGACGGAGTCGCCGCGGTGTCGCCGCTCGGCGTACTCCGCGGCGGCGGCGGTGGCCGTCGGCAGCGGCTCGTGCAGCCCGCGGTCGCGCAGGTCCACGAGCCGGGCGAGCTGCTCGAGCGCGTCGGCGGGGGCATTGATCGTGGACCGCCAGGCCGGGCTGCTGCGGAACCGGCCGCGGCCGGTGGTGATCGCCTGCCACTGCCCCGGCCGATCCGACGCGGCGACGGCGAGCAGGTGCACCCAGGCGGTGAGGCGGTGCTTCGGCGCCAGCCGGGAGAAGGTGCTGCGGGCGACGACGGTGCCGTGGACCCCGCCGACCGTGCCGGTCAGCCGCCGGCCGTCGCCGAGGTCGACGTTCACGTCGACGGTGTCGGCCGGTCCCGTGTAGATCGGCCGACACACCGCCACCAGGGCGTCTACGGTGCCGGCGACGTCGTCG
>NZ_PCZU01000149.1:0-730 GCF_002887785.1 Rhodococcus sp. ENV425 | reverse complement strand
CGCCGAGCCGGTACGGCGGCAGTGTCCCGCGCCGCCATTCGGCGGCCCGGAAGTCCGCGGGGTCCGTGCCGGCGAGCAGCGCCTCGAGCATGCGGTCGCCGAGGTCCCACCGGGCGAGCGGGTCGAGCCCGATGTCGAGGGCGTCCGCGATGTCCTCGTCCCGGTCGGGCACCCGCACCCCGAGCCGCTGCCGCAGGAACGCCTGGGTGGGGTGGGTGACGAACGCGACGAGGTCGGCGAGGTCGACGTCGGTGCGCGCGACGGGCGCGAGCGGACGGTGCAGCAGCCCGGGCCGGTGCCTCGCCGGATGCTGCGCGGCGCGCGCCCCGGCGAGTGCGGCCCGGTCGAAGCTCAGCGGGCGGCCGGGCCGGAAGTTGCGCGGATCGAACGGCTGCAGCGGATGCCGGGTGACGACCTCGGCCATGCCCTCGGGTCCGACCATCGTCTCGACCACGTCGCGCAGCTCGCTGAGCGGGATCGCCGGGGGCCGGCGGGCGCCGGTGACCGGGTCCGCACCGGTGTAGAACAGCAGTAGCGTTTCCCCCGCCGACATGACGGCGTCGAGCAGCAACTGCCGGTCCTCGCTGCGCGGATCACGTTCTCCCAGACAGGGGTTCAATGCCAGCACGTCGTCGCCGTCGATGTGCGCGGCGCGGGGGAAGACCTCGTCGTCGAGGCCGAGCAGGACCACGACCCGGTGCGGCACCGACCGCATCGGCACCATCGTGCA
>NZ_PCZU01000148.1:0-2212 GCF_002887785.1 Rhodococcus sp. ENV425 | reverse complement strand
CCCGCAGGACCGTCCCCGCCCGCCGGCACCCGAGCCGCAGCAACCGCGCACCGAGCGGCCACCGGCCCCGCAACCGCAGGCGCAGGGTCCCCTGCCCCAGCGCCCCCGCCCGCAGCAGGCGCCGTCGCAGCAGACACCGTCGCAGCAGACACCGTCCCAGCCCCCGCGAGAAGTGCCGGGCCAGGTCCCGCCCGTGCAGGACCAGCGGTCCTCCCCGCCCGCCACGCCGCCGCTGCCCCGCCGGCAGCGCGGCGACGTGCCGCCCCCGGTGACCCAGACGTACGTGCGGCCGCAGGTTCAGCCGCAGCCGCGCTCGTCCGGCGCGCCCACCCGGGACCCGCAGGCAATCGAGAACTGGCTCTCGCAGCTGCGACGGGCCAACCCGCGGACGGCGGATCAGCCGGTCGCGGGCGAGCGGCCGTCGACGACGCCTCCGGCGCAGGACAGCGCCCCCGCCGGCAGGGCCGACGACGCCCCGGCGAACCGGTCGGAGACCGACGCGCAGGATTCGCAGCGCGGCCGGCACGGCGGTGCCGAGAACAGCCAGTCGATCAGCGTGAGTGAACTCATCGCGCGGCAGCGCCGCCGCTGACCGAGCGGGTCAGTCCTCGCCGGGTCCCGGCTCCGCCGAGCCAGATCCGGTCTCCCGGCCGGAGCCGGTCTCCGGGGCGGCGGAGCGTCCGGCGAACGCCTTGGCGTACCGGGTACCGGCGGCGAGCAGCAGCAGGCCCACCACGATGAAGGCGACGACCCGCCACACTCCCTCGAGGGCAGCGAGGTCGAACAGGAAGAGCTTCGCCAGCGCGGCGCCGGTCAGCGACAGCCCCGCGGCCAGCGCGGCGTGCGCGTACTCGGTGCGGGCGAGGCCGAGCGCCAGCATCGCGGTCGCCGCGATCATCCAGCAGATGGTCGCCGCGGTGTGCCCGGCGACGAATCCGGCGTCCGCACCGCCCAGGAGGACGCCCGCGGTCACCAATGCCGTGGTCACCGCATACAGCACCACGAGTGCCGCACCGCTCCACATCCACGGGACGCCGCGTTCGCGGACGAGCCGCAGTCGCGTCGCCGTCCACGCGAGCAGCAGCGTCACCGCGGCGAGCAGGACGGCCGTGACGAGCGTGGCCGCGTCGAGGCGGTCCACGGCCAGCTCCCGGTCGGTGAGGTTCTCGAGTTCGGCGCCGTCGTAGAACATCGCTCCTCCGAGCACCCAGAAGCCGAGGCCGGCGACGTACAGCAGGCGCGACCGCATCGACGCGGCCGCACCGGCATACCCGGCGGCGACCGCGAGCAGCACCGTGGCAGCCGCGTCGGGGCTCGCGCCCGCGAGGCACGCGTGCAGCAGCGCGAACGCCGCCACCGCGACGGACGCCACCCGCAGCGGACGCGACCGGGGCCCGGCGAGGGCGAACAACACGAGGTACCCGGCGGCGGCCGTGCCCTCGAGCGCGACGGCGGGCCACCGGTCCAGCCGCAACCCGACGGCGAGCAGCGGCAGCGCCGCCACCGCCAGGCACACCGCGGCGACGACGTCGCCCGGCTCCCGGCGCAGCAGCAGCACCGCGGTGCCGGCGACGAATGCGGCGACCGCCACCGAGAAGCCGACCAGCCAGGCGAGCTCGCCCCGCTCGGCAAGCTCGGCCCCGGCGATCGACACCAGCAGGACCGCGGCGATCGGCACGACCCGCGCGAGATGCAGCAGCGCCCAGTTGCGGTGCCACTGGGCCGGAAAGCTCGCGACGAGCAGCACCAGCAGGAAGCCGAGCAGCAGCAACGGATCACCGTCCGACAGGGTGGGCGCGAGCAGCGCGGCCCCGAGCACGAGCAGCACGGCCAGAATCCGGTCCGACCAGCGCACCGCGAGCGCGACCCCGGCGCCGGCGACGACGAGCGCGGCGGCCAGACCGACGACCGCCGGCACCCACCGGTAGTAGGCGGTCGCGGCGAAGACCACCAGGTAGCCGCCCGCGAAACCGGTCGCGGCCAGGGCGGCACCGCCGACGCGTCCGCCGTCGCGGCGGTGCACCCGGATCCCGGCGGCCACCAGCGCGGCCGACAGCACCGCACCGGAGACGACGCGGGGCACGGGACCGAAGACACCGGCCTGCGCGGCGAGCACGAGCAGCATCACCACGCCGATGAGGGTGACCGCCACCCCGGCGACGGCGAGCAGACGGCTGATCACGCCGTCGCGCTGCCACCACGGTTCCCGCGC
>NZ_PCZU01000147.1:38076-40044 GCF_002887785.1 Rhodococcus sp. ENV425 | reverse complement strand
CCGATCGTCTCGCGGACGGGTGCGCCTGCGTCGTCGGCGTCGTGGTGCGCGTCGCGCCGGCGGTGGCGTCGGAGCTCGCCGCGGCCCCCGGCGTCCGCGCCGTCGAACTGCTGCCCGCGGACGCGGTCGCCGGCGCGTTCTCGGTGAACCCGCTGCTGCCCGAGCACGTCGACGTCGTCGCTCCGGGACCGGACGACGGCGAGCCCTGAGATCCGGTCGCGCAGGATCGGCGGGACAGACGCCTCGCCGGTGGGTACGGTGGCGCGGTGGCACGGGTTCTGGGGTATCTCCTGGTTGCGCTGCTCGCTGCGACCGGTCTGCTGTGGCCGCTGCTCGCCGGACTCGACACCGGCGACGCATCCGCCGCGTCGGATCCGGCGCGGATCACGAACTACACCGCCGACTACACCGTCGAGGCCGACGGCGGGCTCACCGCCACCGAAACCGTCACGGTCGCCTTCCCGGCCGGCCGGCACGGCATCTTCCGGTACTGGGACGTCACCACGGGCGCCGATCCGCACGTGCGCCACATCCCCGAGATCGTCTCCGTCGAACGCGACGGCGCGCCCGAGCCGTTCGAGACGAGCCGGCAACAGGGACACCGATTCGTCGTCGCGAAGATCGGGGACCCCGACGTGTACCTGGAGCCGGGCACCCACACCTATCGCATCGAGTACACCACCGAGGGGGTCCTCGACCCACCGGGCGGCGCCGCCGCGACGTTCGACACGGCCGCGGGGACGGCCGCCCCGGTCGGCTCGGTGTTCCACTGGAGCGTGGTTCCCGGCGGGTGGGAGATGGCCATCGACCGGGCCGACATCACGGTGCGGCTGCCCGCGGCGTCCGGCCTGGTCGAATGTGCGGTGTCGGGGGCGGCCTGCATCCTCGGCGGGGCCGGCACCGACACCGTCTCCGTCGGGGTGACCGGGCTCGAACCCCGGACGGCGGTGAACGTGCGCATCGGGCTCGGGCTCGACGCCCCGGCCCGGGCCACGGTGCCCTGGCCGGTCGCCTGGGATCCCATCCTCGGGCGGTCGGCGCCGGTCGTGGCGGTGGTCGCGATGCTGAGCCTGCTCGGATTCGCCGTCGCGGCCCGGTGGGCGTGGACAGCCCGCGAACCCGAGCCGGGCCTGCCGGTGCTGTACTCGCCGCCCGACGGCTTCGGACCGGTGCAGACCGTCTACCTCGCCTCCGAGCGGCCCGGGCCCGCGCCGCTCGCGGCGACGCTGCTGTACGCCGCAGAGGAGGAACTGGTCGAGCTGCGCCCCGCCGGCGGCGGGAAGAAGTCCGACGTGTGGGAGGTCCGCGGCGTCGCGTCCGCGGACAGGTGGGCGGCGACGGACCCGGTGACCCGGGCGGTCGGCGACGCACTGCAGATCTCGTACCCCGGCGCGGTGCTGCGGGCCGACGGCTCGAAGTCGGCGGGGGAACGGTTGTCGAAGGCGACGACGGAGCTGGCGTCGCAGTGCCGGATCTGGGCCCGCACCGAGGGACTGGTGGCCCCGTCGGCCCGCGAGCGTCTCGGCAAGGCGGCGGTGGTGCTGGCGCTGGTCCTCGCGGTGGTCGGGTTCGCGGTGCCGGTGTGGCCGAGCATGTGGGGCGTGCCGGCGGCGGCGTTCGTGTTCGGCGGATGGGAGCTGTTGCGGCCGGAGGCGGGGACGCGGCGCACCGCGAAGGGCCGCGAGATGTGGTCGCGTGCCGGTGGGTTCCGGCGCATGCTCGTGACCCCGTCGAGCGAGGACCGCTACCGGTTCTCGGCGGAACGCGACCTCTACACCCGCTACATTCCGCACGCGGTCGCGTTCGGCGTGGCCGACCGGTGGGCGGAGAAGTACCGCACGGTCACCGGGTCCGAGCCGCCGGCGCCGGCGTGGTACCCGTATCCGGTCGGAGTGCACGGATTCGCCTCGGGGACCGGGGGATTCGACAGCTTCGAGTCGGCCCTGTCGTCGTCGATCGGCGCGTACA
>NZ_PCZU01000147.1:30659-38009 GCF_002887785.1 Rhodococcus sp. ENV425 | reverse complement strand
GCGGCTCGTGGTGACCGATCGCCGCGGTGAACGAGGCACCGGCGCGTCCGCACCGGTGCCGGGCTACGGAAGGAGGGCGGCTCCATGGTGACCGCAATCGTGATCGTCGTCGTGCTGATGGTGGTGCTCGGTGCCGTGTTCGTGGTCGGCTTCAACCGGCTGCGCCGCGCCGACGTGCTGGCCCAGGAGGCCCTCGGCGGCATCGACGTGCAACTGAGCCGGCGCGCGGACCTGGTGCCGAACCTCGTGGCGACGGTGCGCGGCTACGCGGCGCACGAGAAGAGCGTGCTCGAGGAGGTCACCGCCGCGCGCACCGCCGCGTCGCGGGCGGCTTCCGGCGGCACGGTCGCAGAGAAGGCCCAGGCCGACGCCCGGCTCGAGAAGGCGGTGTTCGACGTGCTCGCCGTCGCCGAGAACTACCCGGACCTGAAGGCATCGGCCAACTTCCTGGATCTGCAGCGCCAGCTCGGCGAGACCGAGGACCAGCTCGCCTTCGCCCGCCAGTACTACAACGACGCCGCGGGCCGGCTCAACACGTCGCTGAAGACGATCCCGTGGATGTTCTTCGCGGGACCGGCGGGTGTGCGCGAGCGTGAGTTCTACACCGCTCCGGCGGGCACGGAACTGCCGCCGACCGTGTCGTTCTGATCCACCCGGCGCGCGCGGTCGCGCCACCGGGCCCTACCGTTGAGCGGTGAGCAGCACCGCATCGCGCTTCGACGCCGGCATCGTGTGCGGGCTCGGCGCCTATCTGACGTGGGGACTCTTCCCGGCGTTCTTCGGGCTGCTCGAGCCCGCCGGACCCGTCGAGATCCTCGCCCACCGGGTGCTGTGGACGCTGCTGGCGATGCTGCTGCTGCTCGCCGTGCTCGGCCGGCTCGGCTCGCTGCGGGGACTGGGCGTGCGGGTGTGGGCCCTGGTCGCGGCGGCGTCGGTGGCCATCGCCGTCAACTGGGGTACGTACATCTACGGCGTCGTGTCGGGCCGGGTGGTCGAGACCGCGCTGGGCTACTTCATCAACCCGCTGGTCAGCGTGCTGTTCGGGGTGTTGTTCTTCCGGGAGCGCCTGCGCCGCGCCCAGGTCGCGGCCCTGTTCGTGGCGACCGCCGCGGTGGCGGTGATCACCGTGGACTACGGCCGGCCGCCGCTGATCGCGCTGACCCTGGCGTTCTCGTTCGCGCTGTACGGGGTGGTCAAGAAGATCGTGCCGCTCGATCCGCGGACGTCGCTGACGGGGGAGGGCATCGTCGCCGTGCCGTTCGCGGCGGGCTACCTGGTCTTCCTCGCCGTCACCGGCACCGGCACCTTCACCGGCCACGGGGCCGGGCACTCGCTGCTGCTCGTGTCGGCCGGGCTCGTCACGGCACTGCCGCTGCTGCTGTTCGGGGCGGCCGCCCAGCGGGTGCCGCTGGTGACCCTCGGCATGCTGCAGTACCTGACCCCCGGCCTGCAGATGGCGTGGGGCGTGCTGGTGCTGCACGAGGACATGCCCGCCTCGCGGTGGATCGGCTTCGGGCTGATCTGGACCGCGCTGGCGGTGTTCACCGTCGACGCCGTTCTGCGGGCCCGCACGGCGCGCGGACGCCTCGAACCGGTCACCTCGAGTACACCGGAGTAACACCGGTCACGACTCGCCGCCGGCGCCGGTGTGGCGGTCCGATCCCGTCGCCGGGGAGGCCTACACTCGGGATGCTCACAGACCTTCCGGGAGAGGCACGCGTGGCTGACTCGTTCGTTCATCTGCACAACCACACCGAGTACTCGATGCTCGACGGCGCCGCGAAGGTCGGTCCCCTGTTCAAGGAGGCCGAGCGGCTGGGGATGACGGCGGTCGGGATGACCGACCACGGGAACATGTACGGCGCCAGCGAGTTCTACAACGCCGCGACGAAGTTCGGGATCAAGCCGATCATCGGCATCGAGGCCTACATCGCCCCGGAGTCGCGGTTCAGCACCAAGCGCGTGCAGTGGGGGGATCCGAGCCAGAAGTCCGACGACGTCTCCGGTTCCGGCTCGTACACGCACATGACGATGGTGGCCGAGAACGCCACCGGACTGCGGAACCTGTTCAAGCTGTCCTCGCTCGCCTCCATCGAGGGCCAGCTCGGCAAGTGGGCCCGGATGGACGAGGACCTCATCGCCCACCACGCCGAGGGCATCATCGCGACCACCGGCTGCCCGTCGGGGGAGATCCAGACCCGGCTGCGTCTCGGCCACGACCGCGAGGCGCTCGAGGCGGCCGCGAAGTGGCAGGAGATCTGGGGCAAGGACAACTTTTTCCTCGAGCTGATGGATCACGGCCTGTCCATCGAGCGCCGCGTCCGGGAGGGCCTGCTCGAGATCGGCCGCACGCTCGGCATCCCGCCGCTGGCCACCAACGACTGCCACTACGTCACCAAGGATGCCGCCGAGAACCACGAGGCGCTGCTGTGCATCCAGACCGGCAAGACGCTGTCGGATCCGACCCGCTTCAAGTTCGACGGCGACGGCTACTACCTGAAGTCCGCCGCGGAGATGCGGGCGCTGTGGGACGGCGAGGTGCCCGGCGCGTGCGACAACACGCTGCTCATCGCCGAGCGGGTGCAGTCCTACGAGGAGGTATGGACCCACCGCGACCGCATGCCGATCTTCCCCGTGCCCGAGGGGGAGACGCAGGCGAGCTGGCTGCGCAAGGAGGTCATGCGCGGCCTCGACCGCCGCTTCCCGAACGGCGCGCCCGACGAATACCTGCGCCGCGCCGACTACGAGATCGACGTGATCTGCGAGATGGGTTTCCCGGCGTACTTCCTCGTCGTCGGCGACCTGATCAACCACGCCCGCGAGGTGGGTATCCGGGTCGGTCCGGGTCGAGGCTCGGCCGCCGGTTCGCTCGTCGCCTACGCCATGGGCATCACGAACATCGATCCGATCCCGCACGGCCTGCTGTTCGAGCGGTTCCTCAACCCCGAGCGCGTGTCCATGCCCGATATCGACATCGACTTCGACGATCGCCGCCGCGGCGAGATGGTGCGGTACGCGACCGAGAAGTGGGGCAACGACAAGGTCGCCCAGGTGATCACGTTCGGCACCATCAAGACGAAGGCCGCGATCAAGGACTCGGCGCGCGTGCAGTTCGGCCAGCCGGGCTTCGCGATCGCCGACCAGATCACCAAGGCGCTGCCGCCGCCGATCATGGCCAAGGACATTCCGGTGTCGGGCATCACCGACCCGAACCACGAGCGGTACAAGGAGGCCGCCGAGGTCCGGGCGCTGATCGAATCCAACCCGGACGTGAAGAAGATCTACGACACCGCGCTCGGCCTCGAGGGCCTGATCCGCAACGCCGGCGTGCATGCCTGCGCGGTGATCATGTCCTCCGAGCCGCTGATGGACGCCATCCCGCTGTGGAAGCGGGCGCAGGACGGCGCGATCATCACCGGCTGGGACTACCCGTCGTGCGAGGCCATCGGCCTGCTGAAGATGGACTTCCTCGGTCTGCGAAACCTCACCGTCATCGGTGACGCGATCGAGAACATCAAGAACAACCGCGGCATCGACCTCGACCTGGACACGCTGCCGCTCGAGGATCCGCCCACCTACGAGTTGCTGGCCCGCGGCGACACCCTGGGCGTGTTCCAGCTCGACGGCAGCGCCATGCGCGATCTGCTGCGCCGGATGCAGCCGACCGGCTTCGAGGACATCGTCGCCGTGCTCGCGCTGTACCGGCCCGGCCCGATGGGCATGAACGCCCACAACGACTACGCCGACCGCAAGAACGGCCGGCAAGAGGTCAAGCCGATCCACCCCGAGCTCGAGGAGCCGCTGAAGGACATCCTGGCCGACACCTACGGCCTGATCGTCTACCAGGAGCAGATCATGCAGATCGCTCAGAAGGTGGCCGGTTACTCGCTCGGACAGGCAGACCTGCTACGGCGAGCCATGGGCAAGAAGAAGAAGGAGATCCTCGAGGAGGCGTACGGCGGCTTCCAGAAGGGCATGCTCGACAACGGCTTCTCCCAGCCCGCGATCACCGCATTGTGGGACACGGTGCTTCCGTTCGCCGGATACGCGTTCAACAAGTCGCACGCCGCCGGGTACGGCCTCGTCTCGTTCTGGACGGCGTACCTCAAGGCGAACTACCCCGCCGAGTACATGGCGGGCCTGCTCACGTCCGTCGGCGACGACAAGGACAAGGCTGCGGTCTACCTGTCGGACTGCCGCAAGATGGGCATCACCGTGCTGCCGCCCGACGTCAACGAGTCGCGGGTCGACTTCGCGTCGGTGGGGGAGGACATCCGGTTCGGCCTCGGCGCGGTGCGCAACGTCGGTACCAACGTTGTGGCGTCCATCATCCGGGCGCGGGAGGAGAAGGGCCGGTTCACCGACTTCTCCGACTACCTCAACAAGATCGATGCGCTCGCATGTTCGAAGAAGGTCACCGAGTCGCTGATCAAGGCCGGTGGGTTCGATTCGCTCGGCCATCCCCGCAAGGGCCTGATGCTGGTCCACGCCGACGCGATCGACGCGGTCATGGGCACCAAGAAGGCCGAGGCGATCGGGCAGTTCGACCTGTTCGGCGGCGCGGACGCCGACGAGTCGGTCACCTCGGTGTTCAACGTGAAGATCCCCGAGGAGGAGTGGGATACCAAGCACAAGCTCGCCCTCGAACGGGAGATGCTGGGCCTGTACGTGTCCGGGCATCCGCTCAACGGCGTCGAGCACGTGCTCGCCCAGCAGTCGGACACCGCGATCCCGACCATCCTCGAGGGCGCGATCAAGGACGGCACCCAGGTCACCGTGGGCGGCATCCTCGCGTCGGTGAACCGCCGCATCAACAAGAACGGTCTGACCTGGGCGTCGGCGCAGCTCGAGGATCTCGCCGGCGGCATCGAGGTGCTCTTCTTCCCGCAGTCCTACTCGGTGTACGGCATGGACGTGGTCGAGGACTCGGTGGTGCTGGTCAAGGCGCGGGTGTCGATCCGCGACGACCGGATCTCGTTGATCGCCAACGATCTCGCCGTGCCCGACCTGTCGCAGGTCGGGGTGGCCAAGCCGCTGTCGGTGTCGATGCCGACCCGGCTGTGCACCCCCGACAAGGTCGGGGCGCTCAAGAGCGTGCTCACCCGCCACCCCGGTACCTCGGACGTGCACGTCCGGCTGATCTCCGGCAGCAAGGTCACCGTGCTGAAGGTGGACGACAGCCTGCGGGTGGAGCCGTCGTCGGCGCTGATGGGGGATCTCAAGGCTCTGCTCGGGCCGGCCTGCCTGGCGACCTGACCCGCCGACGGTGTCTGCAGTCGGACGACGCTGCGGTCGGGTGTCGCTGCGGTCAGGTGTCGCGGCGGTAGTGCAGCAGGCGGGCCCACCAGACGACGGTGGCGGTCGCGGCGGCGGTGAGCACGGCGGTCTGCGCATCCGCGGTGATCGCGAACAGCGCCAGGAGGACCAGGACGGCCGCGACGAGTGCCTCGAGCTTGTACAGCGGCCATGCGCTTCCGGCCACGTCGACGGACGCGGGCCGGCGGCGGGTGGGGGTGGGCGAATCCATCGTCGTCATCTCGACCTCCGTGCGCCTCGGGGAACCCGTCCGCCAGGCTACTCGCAGACTTGTTTTCGGTCTACCGAACATTGCCGATCGGCGCGGTGACGCCGGGTCCCGGCGGTCGGGTCGTCGCCCTCGCCGTCGATGTTGCCCGGCGGCGGCACGGGCGGCTCGAGCAGCGCCCACTGGGCGTCGGTGAGCGACGACGACGGTACACCGCGCACTGGTGTCCGGGGGTCGTGTCCGGGGTGGGGCATGACGGGCACGGCGCGATGAGCGATGATGGCCAGTGAACTCTTGGTCGGGTCGTGACGTAAGCACTCTTGACTGACCAGGAGTTCACCTGTTCCCACACTTCACATGCCTCGCCACCGGCTCGTAGCGTTCTCGGATGCACTCTGAGCTCGATTCTTCACCTCGGCGACCTGCTGCGACTGTAGGGGCCGGTGTTGTTCGGCGTGTCGCGGCGACTCGCGACGGTTACCACCCGATCATCTTGGGGTTCCTTCCACAGAAACATCCGAGACGAGGACACATGGTGGCCGTGGGCATCAGTGTGCCCGACGTGCGGGCCGTCGGCGAGCAGCCGAGCAATCGATACGCGTATCGACCTGGCGGCGTTCCGGGGCCGGTTCTACGACTGCCTGACCACTCGTCGTGACGCATTGTTCGAGTTGACTGACGCGGTGCTGTGTTCCGGCGGTGCGGTCCGTACCCTCGTCAAGTTGCCCCTGACACCCGAACGCCGTCGCGGTCACGGCGCCCTGTACGACGGCCTGGGCGGATTCGACATCGATCGTCTACGGAACATGATTGCCGCCGAGTCGATCCCACGCGACCGCGAGGGCGCGATCGTGTTGGCCGTCGATGTCAGGGCCTGGCCGCGCCCGGATGCCCGACGAGCCCACAGCGTACGTTCCGCCACGTGTACGGGCGCGGCACGGGACGGGCGCAGCTGATCCCCGGCCGGCAGTACTCGTTCGTCGCCGCGCTCGAGCCGGGTCGCACCTCGTGGACGGCGGTGTTCGACGCAGTCCGCCTGCAGCCGGACGACGATGAAACACTCGTCACCGCAAGACAAGTGCGCAGCGTGGTCGAGCGTCTGCGAGCGGCCGGGCAGCACCGCGACGGTGACCCGGACATCCTCCTGATCTTCGACGCTGGTTACGACCTGCCTCGGCTGGCGGTCGCCCTCACCGACCTTCCGGGGTGGATCCTGGGCCGAATGCGCGGGGACCGCGTGTCGTGCTTCCCGGCGCTGCCGCCGGGCCGCACCGGCGCCACCCCGGCACGGCCCGCAGTTCCGGTTCGCCGACCTGAGCAGCTGGCCCACACCCGCGGCCACCACGAGCACGGTCACCGGCCGGTACGGAACGGCGACGGCCTCCGCATGGAATCAGCTGAACCCGAGGCTCATCCACCAAGGGGTGTGGGCCGAGCATCCCGGAGCACTGCCGATCGTCGAGGGCACGGTAATCCCACTGACCGTCGGCCATCTGCCCGGAACCGGCACCCGGCCCCGGTATGGCTGTGGTACTCGGACCCCACCGTAGGAGGTGACCACGTCGACGGACTGTGGCAGATGTTTCTGCGCCGCTTCTTTCC
The DNA here is from genome assembly GCF_002887785.1 of Rhodococcus sp. ENV425. Lineage (NCBI taxonomy): Bacteria > Bacillati > Actinomycetota > Actinomycetes > Mycobacteriales > Nocardiaceae > Rhodococcus > Rhodococcus sp. ENV425. Next base: position 30,883 of record NZ_PCZU01000147.1, on the reverse strand, counting down.
TCGTGCACACCTTCGAAGAAGTTCCAGCAGGCGTCGGAGTGGACTGCGCCGACGATCCGCCGTCCCGAGACGGCCGATCGCTGGACCTGGATCGTCATCGTGGCGCATGCCCAGCTGCGGCTCGCCCGGCCCCTGGCCGAGGACCTGCGCCGACCCTGGGAGCGACCGCGGCCTCCGGGCCGGCTGACCCTGGCCCGGGTCCGTCGCGGGTGTCGGTGCATCTG